>NZ_MDAW01000117.1:0-158406 GCF_002875385.1 Vibrio sp. 10N.222.52.B12
CAGCGCGTTTGCGAGGCTTTTTCTTTTTCGGTGAATACTCAGCATCAAACGCTTCTATCGAAAGCACAAAAAGTTTTAATTTCAGGCGATTAGCACTCTTACTTATTATTTTCTTCAGCCGGCAATTGCCCTCACCTCTAATTTAATCGTATCCGATGAAGAAATCGCTAATCCTGAGCTTACTCCTTCTCGGTGGTTGTTCTGTCGCTCCTGAAGAAACACCACCATGCGCATGTGATGACTACGTTCCTCCTTATGTAAAGCCGCCAAGCGCAGCGAACGAAGACAACATCAAACAGTTACTGGCTTACATCGCTCAAAAAGCCAAAGATCGCTGGGGTGAAGATGAGTTCGTTGAAGCAGGCAAACACCGTTACGTGAAGTACCTTGACGGTTACAACACCCGAGCACACATCGACTTCGAAACGGGTAAGATTTATGTTTCGACAATTTCTCAGTACCAACCAACGGAGAAGCTGCAAAAAGCCATCGTTCAAACTCTGCTCATGCCTGCCGATCCAACTCATGCAGAATTGTTTAGTGACAAAGAAGCGGTTCTGCGTGGAAAACCCTTCTTGCTTGGCCAAGTGCTTGATCAAGATGGTAAACCAATAGAGTGGGAATGGCGTGCTAATCGTTATTCGGATTACCTGATCGAGAATAAGCTACAAAAGAAAGCCATCAAACGCGGCAGTGCTTACTATGTCGAAATCAATATGGTGAAAGATCACCTAGAGCAACGTGAGTATCAATATGCAGGCTTGGTTCGCGATGCTGCTAAACGGTATGGATTGCCAGAAGACCTTATCTTTGCCGTGATCAAAACCGAAAGTAGCTTTAACCCTTATGCGGTTTCTCATGCCGGTGCTTACGGCTTGATGCAAGTAATCCCCAAAACAGCGGGGGCAGATGTGTTTAATTTGGTGAAAAACAAACCGGGCATTCCAACCAAAGAGTACTTGTTCGATCCTGCCAATAACATTGATACAGGCGCGGCGTACTTCTACATCTTGAAGAACCGTTATCTAAGAGATGTAAAACATCCTACCTCGAAACACTTTAGTATGATTTCCGCCTATAACGGCGGTACTGGCGGCGTGCTTTCTACCTTCGATAGTGACCGAAAACGCGCGATGAATGAGCTTAACAGCCTTAACCCGACTCAGGTTTATGATGCGTTAACCACTCAACATCCAAAAGGGGAAGCAAGACGCTACTTGCAAAAGGTGCTGTATTTCCAGAAAGACTTTAGCGAAGGGAATATCTAATTTTATCTAGCCACAAAACGAAAAACGCCGCTTAGTTCCACGGAGGGATAGAACTAAGCGGCCATGTAATTACACGAGAGACACCTATGGGTCTTAAACGTCAATTGGCTAGTTAATCACTCGTGTGCATACGAGTAATAACACATACAGGTTAGCGGACTCCGCGACTTCTAGCACGCTCAAATCCCGCTTTAGAATTCAACGTTTTTCACATTCCTAACAATTTCCTTACTAGAAATAGGTTAATTGCTGAACCAACCTCAAACAAAAAGGGCTCAGCATGCCGCTAAGCCCTTAAATTTGTCTCATTTTTTGCTGAAGATAATGATTATCCTGGGTGTCCATCCACACGAGGGGTCATCAACATCATGCCAAATCGCCATACGAACATACCGAAAGCCAGGATCCACAAGCCACCACTAATATCGATCCAAAGTAACATGTTCGCTGGGTCTAATATCACACCGAGACTTCTCACCAAGGCTGCTAAAAAGATCGCGACGAAGGCGATGCTCATGTTCGGGCCTTTGTAAATCATGCGACCTGTGTGCCCCATAGTCACTCGAGCAATCATCGCTAAGATCAATCCACCTAATGCGCCGATAGCAAACAGATGAATTAAGTTGTGGTTCGCAAACGCATTATCCCAACTTCCACGTAAAATCAGACTCAAAGGCAGACACAAATAAGCCGCATGTAACGACCACACCAACGGCTCGCTAAGCGTCAGCCAAGGCTTCCAGCGCAGGAATCGAACCAACTGCGCCACACCGGCAAACAACATAAGTGGCTGACCAAGTTCCGCAAACGTCACAGGGAAGAAACTCAATACGAACAACATGACTAAAGGTAGGTTTGCTAACCAATCTAACCACAGTAGCGGCTGAGCCTTTTCGAAGTTAAAGCGACGGGCTGTGAAGAATGGAATCACTCGTCCGCCCATGACAGAAAGCAGCAGAGTGAACCACCAAAGCATCGCTTGCCATACCGCAGACGAGGTAAATGGCGGCATGCCTTTCACCGTTGCGTAACTGGCAAAGTTAGCAAAGATGGCGAGCAAGAATAACGGCACAAAGAATAGATTACGCCAGCCTTTCGCGCGGTAAACACGAATGCCCACTTCGTACGCTACAAACAGCAAAAACAGCGCTTCAATGCTGCTGGTTAACCAAAGCGGTGCTGGTGTCCAAAGCAGTATTCTCGGTGCAAGCCACAGTGTAAATACCGCTAACAAGGTGTAGTGTTTCGTGCCGTTAATGCCCGTCCAGTTCTGCACTGCAGTCAGCACAAAGCCCACCACTATTGCCATTGAAAAACCAAATAACATTTCATGAACGTGCCACCACAACGCCGGAACACTCAACGCGCTTGGCTGTCCGGTTTGGAACATCCATACCCATACCGCAATTGCGACAACAGCATAAATAGAGCCAAACATGAAAAACGGTCTAAACCCTAATCGCAGCCATGCAGGGATTTTCTCTTCCACTTTTTTATCGGTGATATTCAGCATTGTGATGCCCTTAAGTACACATTTGATACCGTTCAAAAATTCTACGCGATCGATATTAACACAAACATGCATAAAAAATACATGTTATAAAATCAAACTATCCTTTCGAGGTAAAACCTGTGCTTCATGCGTTGCTTGGTTGGTAGTGTTTAGGTATAACGGATAACAGTGATTTCGTCGAAGTAAGGGAAGCAATCGAGATGTATATATTTGGCTACGGCAGTTTAATCAATACCGCCTCGCGCAAGTTAACGGGTCAAACGGGAGAAGCCATCCCAGTCATCGCTCATGGTCTGGTGCGCTATTGGGGCAAAGTTGACGACAGCTATATTTTGTCACCCTTGGTTGTGAATGAAGGCGAAGGGCAAGTCAATGGCGTACTGCTTGAAGTCGACGATCAAGCGCTAGCGGATTTTGACCGACGCGAGCGTGGCTACCATCGCATTCAAATCCGTCCTGATCAGATTGAAACAGAGGCCACTTTTAACTCTGAGCACAGCATTTGGGTTTATGTGAAAAACGATCCGTTACCACCCTGCTCGCTCAGTCCCATCATGCAAAGCTATGTTGATACGGTCCTCGCTGGATGCTTAGAAGTCTCCCACGCCTTTGCTGAGCACTTCGTTCGCCATACCGTTGGTTGGCATCATGCCAAAGAAAACGATCGCCACCAGCCAAAATACGGCAACTTAGCGGGCGTACAAGATCATCATTATGAGTTGATTGATAACCTAATTGCTCAACACTCTTAAGAACAGAATAAAAAACAGCGCTCTATCAGCGCTGTTTTTTTATTTGAGCAAGCTTAAGGATACTAAACGATTCTCACACCAGCAGGCATCGCGCGTTCAGGCGTTAGTAGAACACTTTCGGATTCATCATCGGTTTCGGCACAAAGCAACATGCACTCAGAGGTTTCACCACGCATCTTAGCTTTCGCGAGATTACACAGAACCACCACTTGTTTCCCCATCAACTCTTCTTCTGTGTAGTAAGGCACCAAACTGGTGACGGTTTGCAGTGTTTTCTCACCGATGTCGATCTGCACGATGTAAAGCTTATCTGCGTTTTCGTGACGCGCCACTTCGATGATTTTTCCGGTGCGAATTTCTAGCTTTGCGAAGTCTGAGTAAGCGATCGTTTCCATTGATTAAAACCTCAAGTAAAATTTTACTAAAACAAACTCTACATTATCACTTAGTACTTCAAATACAAGAGGTGAAGATCGCATTTTGATGAGCAAAGATCGTGCTGATTACAATCGCCCTTTACCAAATCTCACTCAACTTCGGCCAACCCCACGCCGTGATCTCTACACCTTTGAATATGTCTTGAAAGCTAAGTGTTTGTCTGTGGTGAAGCATAGGGCTGACTACGCCTTCATAGATCAGCACAGAGCCAAGTTGCTCTAACTGGGTGAGGTAATCTTCCGGAGCGCTAAACTGTCGAATTTGGTTGATCTCAGCCACCAGCCAGTCGCTGACGTCAGATCCGATCGTGGCGTGCAAAATGGGATCGCTGAGGAAAAACAGTAAAGCCGAGACTTGTCGGTTGTCATCCAAGTTAAAACTGCTCAAGACAATCTCTTCACTAAAGCCCTCTCCAAGCGCTTTTTCAATAAATGCTTCAAACGAATAAACGTTTACTTCAACCTTGATGCCATGTTCCGTCAAGATTTGCTCAGCGGCTCTCGCACTGCGTTGAATACCAAGGTGGAAATAACAGGCGATTCGGATTGAACTCGGTAGCGCTACTTCATCGCTTCTCAGATATTTGACGTTGTGCCAGAAGGGGAAAAAGTTATGTGCGATCTCAGCCCCAAAGGTGGTTTCGTTACGTTCCAATTGCTGCCAAATGTTCTCACCACTCAAGGCATCACTCAGCCAACGTCGCTGAGCGTGTGATAAGTTAGGATGATTGTGATTGAAAATCATAAACAAGCATCCTTCTTCCACGCGATCTTTCGATGCTGTGTGTTTGGCATCGATGATGCGCTCACCCACTTCTTCATCTGAAGAGTTGGTGATGACCTTTTTCGAGTACTGCTCTGTCTTAGGTAAATCGTGGGGGTAATTGGAAGCCTTTGCACCTTCCTTCTTTTCACTGTTTAACGACCAGATGGTGACTTTATCTGTGAGGGAGCGAAATCCGTGGAAGCGCTCATTCGCCATCAAGGTAAGTTTGTTGTTCGTGTGCGATTCCAGAGAGAAAATGCCACAGCCGATGCTGTCAGAAGATAGGTTATTGAGTTGCTCGACAGGTTGTAAGGAGTATTTCAGATCACTCAATAATGCAGCGAAGCCTTTGTCTGGACGAGTAAGTTGAACGGAAAATCGATAAGGCGACTCGACGGAAACCGTTTCAAGGTGATCGAGTTCATTTTGATAATATGGAAGCTGCTGCCAATGATTTAGTAACTTCACCATCAACTCTGCATCCACTTTTCCGCCATGATGAAAGCAAACAGACGGACGAAGATAAAACGTCCATGTTCGCCACTCTTCATCGGCTTGCCAATGATGCGCAATGTTTCCGACTAACTCGCCATCAGATGTCATAGAAACCAAGCAAGCGTGAATTTGACGAATTAAGAAACGCTCGCTGTTTCGTTGCGGTGTGATTGGATTGAGCGTAGCAAAAGAGCGGTTATAGGTGAGTTGTACACTGACTTTGCCTTCTGTCACTTGGGCGCCGGAAGTCTGCTTGAGCAGTTGCTCAAACACGACTTGGTCGAAGCCAAGAAACTCAAGTGCTCGGTCGTATTTGCTCTCTTTGATCCATTCAAGAGCGATAGAGCGCTTCACCTCTGTACGATCGATGTTACGAATTAAGGTCGAACGTTGGTTACGCCCCACTCTGGGTATCCAAGCGGTCCAGTTGAGCGCATTCATCTGCTTGAGAATAGCTCGGGCATGCCTTGGGCTGGTGAACATCTTGTCTGCAATCTCGGCAAGCGTCACCGCGTATTCCTCTCGCAGCTCAAAACTCTCTACACGTTCGTAGTAGCGAAAAAGATTAATACTCTCCAAAACAGGCACTCCAAAACTAAAATTCTGTTCCTTATATTAGCGTTTAATGCCTTCATTCAAGTAAAAAGGTCTAAAAACTTAGTTATCAGGAACAAGAAAAACAAAATTCACTCTGTTTTTTCATGCCTTATTTTTACCCAAAATACACTTAGATTCTGACGCAGTCCTAAGGTTGAGCGATCGAAACGGTGCCCTTCAATTAGTAAAAGCGCCCTATTTTTTAGCTCAGCACACCACTTATAAAGCTTTAGCGATAGCAACCAGTTTTTATGTTTATGCTCCAACCCCCGCAAACCATAATCACGATGCTATCGCTAATCTCCCCGCTTCCCACAGTTTATTCATGACTGCGCCACTCAAGATTTTTATCTAACAAGTTGGAGTATTTTTATGTTTGCTAACTTTTTTGCCAACCTTTCTAAGGTCGGTAAGGCGCTCATGTTGCCTATAGCCTCGATGCCCGCGGCGGGTATCCTTTTGGGTATTGGCTCGGCGCAATTTGGGTTTATTACACCCGTCGTTTCTGAATTGATGGCAGAAGCGGGGGGCGCGGTATTTGGTAACCTGCCGCTTATCTTTGCGCTTGGCGTTGCGATCTCATTTACCAACAATGACGGTGTTGGTGCGGTTGCGGCAGGTATTGGTTATTACGTATTAGTCGCTACGCTAAAAGTCATGGCTGGCGTGCTGGGCGTGGACCATATCGACACAGGTGTGCTCGGCGGCATCATCTCAGGTGCAGTTGGTGCGTATATGTTTAACCGCTTCTACACCATCAAGATGCCAGCTTACTTGGCCTTCTTCGCGGGTAAACGATTTGTCCCGATCGTCACATCATTTTCTATGCTGTTTTTGGGTATTGCGATTGCCTTTATTTGGCAACCAATTGGCTCCGGTATTGATTGGTTTGGCACATGGGCAACCGAGCAAAACCCATTGGTGGCATTCTGGGCTTACGGCACCGCGGAACGTGCTCTGATCCCATTTGGTCTGCACCATGTGATTAACGTAATTATTCAGCTTCAAGCCGGCGAGTTTGTGAACGCTGCTGGTCAAGTATTCCACGGAGAGATCCCTCGCTTCTTCGCTGGCGACCCAAATGCGGGCAACCTAGCGGGTGGCTACTTATTCAAGATGTTTGGTCTTCCTGCGGCGGCAATTGCGATTGGCCGTGCAGCAAAACCAGAGAACCGCACCAAAGTTATGGGCATCATGATCTCAGCTGCGCTAACGTCGTTCCTAACTGGTATCACTGAACCTATCGAGTTTGCGTTCTTGTTCATCTCGCCTGTGCTTTACGTGATTCACGCGATCATTGCGGGTCTGGCTTACCCACTGTGTATCATGCTGGGCGTTAAACATGGCTACAGCTTTAGTGCAGGTCTTATCGACTACGTGACCTTCTTTGGTATTTCGACTAAAGGTTGGATGATCATCCCATTAGGTTTGGCATACGCAGCGCTGTACTACGTTGTGTTCACTTGGTTCATTAAGACGTTCGATCTGAAAACACCAGGGCGTGAAGATCAAGGCAGCAGCAAAGCCGTCAATGACACCAGTTCAGAGTTTGCCAGTGAGTTGGTTAGCGCGTTTGGCGGAAAACAAAACATCTTAAGCACCGATGCTTGTATCACTCGATTGCGCATCCAAGTCGCAGAGCAAGACAAAGTCGACGAAGCCAAACTGAAAGCACTTGGTGCAGCAGGTGTGGTGCGAGTTGGTACAGGCGTACAAGCTATCTTTGGCGGCAACAGCGATGTGTACAAAACCCAAATGGTTGATTGGATGAACAACAACTAGCTTTCTGAGCGCCATTTTCTGTGGCCTGTAAAGAGAAATAGAAACGACAAATCGCGGTCGCATCAATGACCGCGATTTTTTGTTTTCATACTACTAATCAACGCCCTAGCTAAGATAACGTTTACACATCACATATATTCAATAAATTCATAGAGTAAGACCAAATTCATCGCAATATAAAAATGGTGTTGATTGCACTTATTACACAATGGGTGTTTAATACTCCAATTAACGTTATTTAGCCCACGAAAGGTCCCTCATGGCAACAATCAAGGATGTCGCGAAAGAAGCCGGCGTATCGGTCGCGACCGTCTCTCGCGTGATCAATAAATCACCGAAAGCGAGCCAATCTTCTATCGACGCAGTGACGCAAGCAATGAGCAAACTGGGCTACCGTCCAAACGCAGCGGCGCGTGCACTCGTCAGCCAAAGTACCAACACCATGGGCGTGCTTGTGGGTGATGTCTCAGACCCGTTCTTCGGAACACTGGTGAAATCGGTAGATAACGTGGCGCGTGAAAACGGCAAACACATTCTGATTGGTAATGGCTACCACAACCCAGAAGACGAACGCCAAGCGCTAGAACTTCTGATCAACAGCCGTTGTGAAGCCATTGTGATTCACTCTAAAGGTCTATCAGATGAAGAACTGATCGGCTACGCCAAAGAAGTCAAAGGCATGGTGTTGATCAACCGCCATATCCCAGAGTTGGCAGAGCGTTGTATCTCTCTTGATAACCGCAAGGGCGCGTACTTAGCGACGGAATATCTGATTTGTCATGGTCACACCAAGATCGCTTGTATCGCCTCATCCCATGACATCGAAGATACCGACGAGCGTTTACAAGGTTACCAAGCGGCACTGAAAGATCACGATATCGAGCTATCAAAAAGCTATGTCGAATATGGTGAGCCAAACAGTGACGGCGGCGAAACAGCCATGACCAATCTGCTGACCAAATCACTCGCAATCACAGGCGTGGTGGCGTACAACGACTACATGGCAGCAGGTGCACTGGCAGCGTTAGACCAAAACGGCATCGACGTACCAGAAAAAGTGTCCATGGTTGGCTTCGACGATGGCTTAATTGCTCGCTTCGTTAATCCAAGTTTGACCACGATTCGTTACCCAATCGAAATGATGGCAGAGCGTGCCGCGCGTTTGGCGTTAGCGTTATCACGTGATGAACAAGTGGAAGATGACACCATCATATTTAGCCCGACTTTAGTGCGCCGCAACTCGGTAGATCGCCTTTAGTTCTAATCTCTAAAAGACAAATACAAGAAAGCCCGCTCAATCCGATTAAGCGGGCTTTTTCACTTCAAAGGTTTATTAGCTTAATGCCTCATTGGCATTAGTCTGTGTCACTTCAACCCCATCCGCAAATTCACCACGTTGCAGTTTCTCACGCAGGATTGCATGCTGGTCTTCTGTGAAGGTATAACGAGACATAATAAAAATACGAACCAAAGCTCCTAGTGCAGGCAATAAAGCTATACAGAAAAACATGCCATTTAGCGCTGTTTCAGTCTGCTCCACATTCGGTACGTAGCCAATCATCGTTAGGATGATACCTGTTAAACCACCAGCGACTGCTACGGAAAGTTTGCCTGTGAAAGTCTGCCCAGAAAACGTAATCGCTGCCGTACGCTTTCCACTGTGGTAGTAAGAATATTCTACCGTATCTGCAATCATTGCTGAGATTAGTGGGTTCGTCATCATGAATATTCCCGTAACAACAGCTAACCAAGTCATAACTGCCGTTGGGTTATCGTAACCGGTAAGGTAAAAGCCAACGCGAGCGATGATCTCAAGCACACATAAAGCGATGAATATGTCGCGCTTTTTGAATCGCTTCGTTAGTACTGGCGTGGCTAAACAAGCGATCGCACTCACCAAAGTAATAGTACCAATCAAAGAAACCAAGCCTGCATCACCCATGTTGTAAGTAAAGAAGAAAATGTACAGGCCATTTACTAGGTTAAAGAACACATTCATAAAGAAAGCGGCAAGAATAAAGAATAATGGCTTGTTCTTACGTACCGCTTGGAAAGTTTGTTTAAGCGTGACCTTCTCACAGCTCGCAGTGGATATACGCTCTTTAGTGTTGAAAAAACCGTTCAACATGAACAACAGACCCGCAATCATCAACACTGCCACTGCAGGCAGGTAACCCTGATCTGCACGTCCGTCGGCAAAATAAGCACTCAGTTTAGGGAAAATAACTAACGTCGCACCAATACCCGCATTTACACCAAGCATTGCGCAAGTTGCTGCTTTAGCACGCTCTTGCGGCTCGTCTGTCATGACAGAAGACATTGACCAGAAAGGCACATCTGAAATGGTGTAAAGCGTTCCCCAAAGAATGTAAGTGATACCCGCGTACATTACCTTTGTAGAAGTATCGGCATCAATGTTGTAGAAAGAAGCGATCGTCACCAAGACGATAAGAAATGGTGTAAACAACATGTACGGGCGGAACTTACCAAACCGAGATTCAAGCGTGTCCATATAGCCCGCAATCAAAGGATCGTTCACCGCATCCCAAACTCGGGCAATTAAGAATATCGTACTCGCCGCTATCGGCGATATACCTAAGATATCGGTATAGAAGTAAAGAATAAAAGAGCCGACTAGGCCAAAGCTAAAGCACTGGCCTACTCCGTAGCCGAAGTAAGACATCAGCTCCTTATTCGTTAATCTGTTTTGTAGAGTAGTCATAGTTCACGTCTCAATTGAGTTAATTATAGATTGGCTGCCGACCTAAATCTCAAGGTCGGCTCACAGGCAATTAATCCACTTCTGCGAGTATTTTGATTAACTGCACTTCACTTGGGTCATATGGCTGTCCTTGCTCATCAAGCAGATCGTGGAACCATCGACTTGCGTAGTCGGTATCGTTACGTTTAATTTCTGGCCAAGGTAAGTGAGTTTGAGTCTTGCCTTTCACTAACCCCCACTGGTAACAACCAATGGTTTTCTGTTTGAAAATAGGCAGTTGTTCATGCAGATGAGATTCAGCGTGACGCGCTAACCATTCAGTGCACATCATTGGGCGGTTATAAGCTTCCACAATTTCGACAGCGTTATGGAAGAGGTCGATGGGAAGATAAGCGTGGAACGTGATGATATCTGACAGCTCTAAAGCTTTGCGATCTGTAGGGTGTTCGAAGATCGGTAGGCTTCGATCTAGAATGCTAGGGGCGTGCCATGCTCCCACCGTAAGAGGCTGTGATGGGTTTTCATCTCGCGCCCATTCAAATGCCTTTACCATCAGATCATGACTGAATACTTCCATTTCTTCGTCATATGCAAACTCACCTTCATTGGTGAAAATCATACGATTGGTCGGTTCGTTATACAGATCCCAGATAACAATACGAGGGTCATTCTTGTAAGTTGAAATAATGTCTCGAATATAGGTTTCAACCTCTCCCCATAGTGTTTTATCCATTACGACATTACGGCCTGGGCTTGCGGCTGCTTGGCTATTGTGCAAATCCGGAACGGGTGCTTTTTGCTCACCAAGATAAGGATGATCGCCAGAAAAACCGCAATCATCCATCGGTGTCATCATCACCTTAATTTGGTTACGTTCACAAATATCTAGAAAGCGCTCAATACGCTCATGCAAACCTTGGCGATCCGCCTGCCAAACAATGAAAGGTAAGTTAGTACGTAATGTGTTGTAGCCAACTTCTCTCGCCCACGCTAACTCCTGCTCCATAACTTCAGGAGAGAACGATTCGGCTTGCCACATCTCATTCCAGTTAACCGCGGTTCTTGGCAAATAGTTAAAGCCACGCAGCCATCCATGTTCTTTTTGCCACTGCCATGCTTTCTCTTCTGACCATCTTGTCATCTTACTAACCTCAAAACTAAATTATTAACTAATAATATTAGCTAATATATTAATAAATGATTTGGCCGCCAGATCATCACAAAATAAACGTGGTGCTCATCACAGCTTTAGTGGCTCTATGACATGACTTTGTGATCAACATCTTTTGGGGATGATCTGGTCTTAATCTTTAGCTAATATCTTTAGCTAAGAAAATTATCCGTAAATCGAAGAATGGCTAAAAAAGTAACTATGAGTGATATTGCTGCGGAAGCAGGGGTATCCCAGTCAACCGTGTCTTTGGTGTTGAATGGCTCTACATCGGTAAAAATTGCAGATACCACCAAACAAAAGGTCCTTGAAACCGCAGAGTCGCTTGGCTATAAGAATAAGAAAGTGGCTCATGCGCTTGGTCGCCCCCAAAAAATCGCCTTGGTGATCAATGGACTGACTAGCTACGATCCTTTTATTGATGCAATTAACGCCGCTCGTGAAGAAGCGTGGGCGAACGACTTTATTCTAGTGACGTTCAATTACAGTCACGATGAAGTATTGGCGAGTAAGATTGAAGCAGAAATAAATAGCGGTGATTATGCTGGCTTGGTTTATGCGTCGAGCATGACCCGTGAACTTGAACAACAACGCGTCAATACAGCACTACCAACCATACTTTTAAACTGTACAAACGAAAGTGCTTACGAAACACCAAGCGTTTTACCCGCAGATATGATAGGCGCTTACAAAGCAGTCTCTCACCTTACTCAACAAGGTTATCGTCGTATTGCAATGCTCACTGGTGAAAACTGGATGCTTGCAAGTCAGCAGCGCAGAGAAGGGTATCGTCAAGCATTGATTGACGCCGATATTATTCCGAATAACGCGTACGTTGCTGAAGCGAATTGGTCTCTAAAAGAAGCGCACCAACAGACGCTAGCGCTGTTTAACTTGGAGCAACCACCTGAAGCGATATTCTGTGGAAGTGACTACATGGCGATGGGGTGTTACCAAGCATTGGCGGAGTTAGGTCTTAAGATTCCTCAGGATGTTGCGGTGGTTGGATACGATAATCAACAGATTGCCTCTGAAAGCTTTCCCGCACTATCCTCTGTTGAGCTGCCTTACTCAGATATGGGTAAGCTCGCCGTTGAATCCTTGATGGCTCTGATAGAAGAGCAACCTTTACTCTCCAACAAGCGAAAAGTAGAAGGTGAATTGATTATTCGAACTTCTTCGACAAAAACAAAAAAGGTGGGCATTTAGCCCACCAAAAAAGCTATCTAAAATTCAAAGCCATAGATGGTTTGATGCTGATAGCAGTCCCCAGAGTTCAACACCCCACTGTTGATACCCCATTCAGGTTTATTCGGCCCATCAGGAAAGTACTGTGTTTCCAGTGCTAGTCCATCATAGAGCTCATAACTTTTGCTCTTACCTGGTGTTCCTGCGAGGAAATTACCAGAGTAAAACTGCACGGCTGGTTTTGTCGTTTTGACCGTCATCGTGACTTCTTGTTGAGGTGAAATCAGAACCGCGGCGACAGACACGCCATTGGTCACTTCAGGCTTGAACACAAAGGCGTGATCGTAGCCGCCAGCGGTTTTCTGATCGGGTTCACTCAGGAAATCTCTCCCTACCACTTTAGCGGATGAGAAATCAAAACTGGTTCCTTCTACAGGCTTTAGGTCTCCTGTAGGAATTAGACCTTGATCAGTCGGTAAGTAGTGAGCAGCATTTAGCTGTAGTTCATGATCTAAGCTTTTAGAGTCAGAACCTTCTCCCGCCAAGTTAAAGTAAGCATGATTCGTTAAATTCACTGGGCACGCTTTATCTGTGCTTGCTTCATAAGTAATCGACACTTCGTTGTCGTCCGTTAAAACGTACGTCACCTTAACGTCTAGATTACCCGGGTAACCTTGGTCACCATCTTCAGAATGAAGTTCAAATACAGCTTGCTGAGCATCCTGCTCGACAATAGTCCAACGCCTTTTGTCAAACCCCTCTAAACCACCATGCAATGAGTTTTCACCATTATTGATGCCAAGTTGGTAGCGCTGTCCCTCAAGCTCAAACGCCCCCTTGGCAATACGGTTAGCAAAGCGACCAATAATCGAGCCAAAGTAAGCCCCTTGCCTCATATGCTCAATCATATTTGGCGAGCGCAGTAACACTTCGCGATGCACTCCATGGATAGGCAAAGTACAACTTAACCACGTCGCACCGACATCCATAAAAGACGCAGTCATTCCGTTACTGTTGGTTAAGTGAATCAGCTTCGCTGGGAGACCATCAAACGAAGGTGTATTGGCCATCGCTTGCTGTAAGTTTTCAAAATACTCTCTCATTCCGGCCTCTTAAAGTACTTCGACTAAACCAGCGCCGTTTTTCGCTTGGCACACGTAGATGGATTCTTTTAGGCCCGTTGCTGCTTGGTACTTCGCTTCTACCGTTGCTTTCACTTCGTCAACCAATGCTGGTGGTACCATTGCAACGATACAACCACCAAAACCGCCGCCTGTCATACGCACACCGCCTTGCTCGCCAATCACCTCTTTCACCATCTCAACTAACGTATCGATTTCTTTGACTGTGATTTCGAAATCATCACGCATAGAAGCATGAGACTCAGCCATCAACTCCCCCATGCGCTTCATGTTGTGCGTACGAAGTGCTTGCGCCGCTTCTACCGTGCGGTCGTTTTCTGTGATTACGTGACGAGCACGTTTTGCGACCATTTCGTCTAGCTCAGAGACTTTCTCGTTGAACTGTTCAATGGTCACATCACGCAGCGCTTTTACACCGAAGATGCGCGCGGCTTCTTCACACTGCTCACGACGCGTGTTGTATTCGCTGTCGACCAAGCCACGTTTTTTGTTTGAGTTGATGATCACCACGGCCATATCTTCAGGCATCGATACAGCTTCAGTTTCTAGACTACGGCAGTCCAATAGCATAGCGTGGTTTGCACGGCCTTCTGCCGAAATCATTTGGTCCATAATGCCGCAGTTACAACCGACGAATTCGTTCTCTGCTTGCTGCCCATTTAGTGCGATTTCCGCTTGGCTGATTTCTAGATTGAACAACACTTTGAACGTTTGACCGATCACGACTTCCAACGCTGCAGACGAGCTTAAACCCGCACCTTGAGGGACGTTACCGCTAACAGAAATATCCGCACCAGAGAATTGGTAACCACGAGCAAGTAGACACTTCACCACACCGCGAATGTAGTTCGCCCACATTTTGTCTTGTTGGAAGGTGATTTCTTGCGTGATGTCGAACTCATCCACGGCGTTGCCGTAATCCACAGAAACCACGCGCACTAAGTTGTCTTCACGCTTCGCTGCCGCCACAACGGTTTGGTAGTTGATCGCACATGGCAGTACAAAACCGTCGTTGTAATCAGTGTGCTCACCAATCAGGTTTACACGACCAGGCGCTTGAATAATATGACTTGGGGCGTAACCCAGCACTTGTTCAAAAGAGGTTTTCACATTTTGGATTAGATCAGACATAGGGACGTTCTCTTAAATTATAAATTTGGTATTGGTGTAACCAGCGTTAAGTCCTGATTTCCAGTTTCGTATTCACTCGGTCTAATCCTCCCCCTTAATAAGGGGGAGTTAGAGGGGGTTAGCCCTCCCCTCCCGAATAAAAGGGAATTTGACCGAGCTTTAGGTAAAACCAGCGATAACTCCGGCTATTCATTAATTGGTTTATTGCTCTTTGTAATGCACATCGCTTAAGTCACGCAGACGCTGCGCCGCTTGTTCTGCGGTTAGGTCGCGTTGGCTTTCTGCCAGCATTTCATAACCAACCATGAACTTACGAACCGTTGCACTACGCAGCAGTGGCGGGTAGAACAACGCATGCAGTTGCCAATGGTCGATATCGGTACCTTCTTCAAAGAACGGCGCGTAATGCCAGCCCATTGAGTAAGGGAAAGAGCATTGGAATAGGTTGTCGTAACGGCTGGTTAGCTTTTTGATTGCAACCGCAAGATCATCGCGTTGCTCATCGGTTAGCTCACTCATTCGACGAATGTGCGTTTTAGGAAGTAGCATGGTTTCGAATGGCCACGCCGCCCAGTAAGGAACAACAGCAAGCCAGTGTTCGGTCTCAACCACGGTACGTGAACCGTCTTTAAGTTCAGCTTGCACGTAATCCACTAGCAAGTTGCTACCATGCTCTTGGTAGTACGCTTTTAAGTTGTGTTCTTTGCGTTCGATTTCGTTTGGCAAGAAGCTGTTTGCCCAGATTTGACCGTGCGGGTGAGGCTGAGAACAACCCATGGTCTCGCCCTTGTTCTCGAATGCTTGCACCCAAACGTAGTCTTTCCCCAACTCTTCGATTTGATCATTCCACGTGTCAATCACGCCACGAATTTTGTCGACCGGTAGCTCAGGCAAGGTTTTGCTGTGATCAGGCGAGAAACAAATCACTCGGCTCAAACCGCGCACACCTTGTGTTTTGAACAGTGGGTTATCTGACTCAGGAGCATCTGGAGAGTCCACCATCAGTGCTGCAAAGTCATTTTGGAACACATACGTGCCTTGGTAATCTGGGTTAACATCACCAGAAATACGCTCGTTTGTTGGGCAAAGGAAACACTTCTCGTCGTAGCTTGGTAGCTCATCAATCGCAGGTTTCTCATCGGCGCCACTCCATGGGCGTTTTGCACGATGCGGTGACACCAAAATCCACTGACCCGTTAATGGGTTGTAACGACGGTGTGGGTGATCCACTGGGTTAAATTCAACATTCGACATCTTACTTACTCAACTTTTAGAATTTCTTTCATCTGCATTCCCCAATGAAATTGGAGTTGCAGCTAGACGGTCAATCAACAACGCTGCAGCATCAATTACGCAGGGGAATAGCCTTGCGGGTTATTTGACTGCCACTTCCACGTATCTGCCGTCATTTCCGCAACACTGCGCGTCGCTTTCCAACCAAGGTCTCGCTCCGCTTTATCTGTACTTGCCCAGCATTCTGCGATGTCACCCGGGCGACGAGGACAAAGCTCGTAAGGCACTGGATGGCCGCAAGCCGTTGCGAATGCTTCTACCATTTCAAGCACACTAGAGCCTTTGCCCGTACCTAGGTTGTAAATGTGCAAACCGGCTTTTTCACCTACCGATTTAAGCGCTGCGATATGGCCATCAGCCAAGTCCATCACGTGGATATAATCACGCACGCCTGTGCCATCCGGCGTTAGGTAGTCATTGCCAAATACCGACAGTTTCTCGCGGCGGCCTACTGCCACTTGCGCGATAAACGGCATCAAGTTGTTTGGGATGCCCTGAGGGTCTTCACCCATAGTGCCCGATGGATGCGCACCAACTGGGTTGAAGTAGCGCAGCAACGTCACGCTCCAATCGTTTTCTGCGTTGAACAAATCGCTCAAGCACTCTTCCACCATGTACTTGCTGCGACCGTATGGGTTAGTGGTCGCCCCCGTTGGAGAGTCTTCCGTAATCGGCACAATGTCAGGATCGCCGTAAACCGTTGCCGATGAGCTAAATACAATGCTTTTCACGCCCGCTTTACGCATGCTGCGCGCCAACACCAATGAGCCATTCACATTGTTATCGTAGTATTCCAATGGTTTCGCGACAGATTCGCCCACCGCTTTCAGGCCAGCAAAGTGAATCACAGCTTGAATGTCATGCTTGGCAAATACTGAGTCCAAAAAGGCTTCATCGCGAATGTCGCCTTGGTAGAAAGCTGGTTGCTTACCGGTTAGCGCTTCAATGCGGCTTAACACTTCCACTTTGGCATTACACAAGTTGTCGACAATGATTGGCTCCATACCTGCTTCAATCATCTGGACACATGTGTGACTGCCGATGTACCCCATACCGCCTGTGACAAGAACTTTCACTTTTGCTTCTCCACTTTTGCTGCTCGATGCTTGGAAATTGGTTGAGCCTGCTCACCAAGCAAATTCGCTTATCTCTTAACTGGCTAAAAGTCTACCAATCAAAACCGATCCAGATCCGTGATCAAACTCAAAATAGTGTAAACGTTTCCACAAAATTGCATCACGATTCAAAATCAATAAAAATAAATAAAGCTGGGTTATAGAAGAAAAATGGGAAAGATTTATGACACTTACATGTATAAACGTTTACACAATGTAAGAAAAACACGGTGATTCACGCAAACCAGAAAGATGATTTTCCGCAATCGATACCTGACATTGCTCTTACAAAGCAAGAGATAAAGCCCGCTACAGTAGCCCCGCCCCAAATGTAACCTTTTGTAACAAGACTCAAATCTGCGTCTTTTTCCTTTTATCGGGGCATGCTGAGAATAAAAACAAATCTGAAGGGCCCTCATGCTACGCAAGCGAAACGAATTTCGAGATCATAATCAAGAAGTAAGGTTATTTAAAAACCGTGCCGTCGTTGCCTTTCTCGGCATGGTTATTTTGCTGGGAGGATTGGTCGCTAACCTCTACAACTTGCAAGTTAATCATTTCAAAGATTACCAAACTCGCTCTAATGACAATCGCATTAAGATTCTTCCTATCGCGCCCACTCGCGGTCTTATCTATGACCGCAA
Source organism: Vibrio sp. 10N.222.52.B12 (assembly GCF_002875385.1). Lineage (NCBI taxonomy): Bacteria > Pseudomonadati > Pseudomonadota > Gammaproteobacteria > Vibrionales > Vibrionaceae > Vibrio > Vibrio sp. 10N.222.52.B12. Next base: position 18,017 of record NZ_MDAW01000117.1, read on the forward strand.
TGGCGTTTTGATTGCTGAAAACCGCCCAGTTTACAACCTCGATATGATCCCTGAGCAAGCAGGCGACCCCGATGCTTTGCTTGAAAAACTCGCTCATTACATCGACATCACACCAGAACAAATTGAGTCATTCAAAAAACGCTACAAGCACACTCGCCGTTTTCGTTCTGTCACCATTTTGAACGAACTCAACGACAAACAAGTTGCGCGTTTTTCGGTGCATCAACATGAATTTGATGGTGTATTTGTAACTGCAGATCTTAAACGTTACTACCCTTACGGGAAGGAATTAACACACGTTCTAGGCTATGTTTCTCACATTAATGACCGCGATCTACGACGCTTAGACAAAGAAGGCAAAGCACAAAACTACCAAGCGACTCAGAACATCGGAAAACTGGGCGTGGAGCGTTACTACGAAGACATTTTGCATGGCACCAAAGGCTATGAAGAAGTAGAAGTAAACAGTCGCGGGCGCGTGATTCGTACCATTAAGTACGTGCCGCCAATTGCAGGGAAAGACATCGTTTTAAACCTCGATATCGAACTACAAGAGTATGTTTATCAGCAACTGGATAATCGTCAGGGCAGCGCTGTTGTACTCGATCCAAGAGATAATAGCGTCCTTGCGATGGCATCTAGCCCAAGTTATGACCCAAACCCATTTGTGAACGGCATTTCCAGCAAAGCCTACAGCGCATTGTTGAACGATCCAGCCCACCCGCTCGTAAACCGAACCACGCTAGGTGTCTATCCACCCGCTTCAACCGTCAAACCCTTTATGGCAGTCGCTGGGCTTGAAGAACATGTGATCACGCCAAGTACGGTGCGTAACGATCACGGTTCTTGGCGTATTCCAGGTTCAAAACCGAATTCAAAAGCTTGGCGAGATTGGAAACGTTGGGGTCACGGCAACGTGGATGTTACCAAGGCAATCGAGGAATCGGTTGACTCGTTCTTCTACCAAACCGCATTTGATTTGGGTATTGACCGCATCTCTAAATGGATGAACAAATTCGGCTTCGGCTTGCCGACAGGCATTGATATCTATGAAGAGAGCAGTGCCAACATGCCGACACGAGAATGGAAAATTGCCCGTCACCGTACGCCTTGGTATCAAGGGGATACCGTTCCGATTGGGATCGGACAAGGTTACTGGACAGCCACTCCGATGCAGATCGCCAAAGCCACTTCATTCCTTATCAATCATGGAGAGATGAAAGCACCACATCTGCTAAGAGCGGTGATTGAGCACGGTGAAGATTTTGAAAACCAAGTCGAAGTCGCACCGAAAGATCTACCACCAATTGAAGGTGTGCCAGATAAATACTGGGACATTCCAATCAATGCGATGCGCTTGGTAAACAATGGCGCACATGGCTCTGGTCGTCGCGCATTTAAAGGCGCGGAATACAGCAGTGGTGGCAAATCCGGTACCGCCCAGGTATTTGGCTTGCGCAAAGACGAGGTCTATAACTCGAAAAAGCTCGCGAACCACCTACTTGACCACGCGTTGTTCACTGCCTTTGCACCGTACGACCATCCAAAATACGTAGCGACCGTTGTGATTGAGCACGGTAACGGAGGTTCAAAAGTCGGGGCACCATTCATTCGCCATGTGTTTGACCACTTGCTTGTAGAACCAGATAAAACCAAAGGTAAAAAGTCTTAGGTTTAATCTTATCGCCTTACCACTCGTTTTAAGTCGTGAGAGTAAATAACAAAGCCCGAACGGATTGTCCTAGCCGTTCGGGCTTTTGTTTGCCTAAAAAAACCTCTTATCGCGGTGATCGCTTCATTTCACCCCTCGCACAGTTTTACTAAAAATTTGTGCATCCATAAGTAGCTGTTTACAATGGTGGGATTATTGCTTATCTCACTGGGACAGTGAGCTTTGCCAACGGGAAGTGAACATGGCAACACTAAAAGATATCGCTACAGAAGCGGGCGTCTCACTAGCAACCGTCTCACGCGTGTTGAATGACGATCCGACTCTGAGCGTAAAAGAAGAAACCAAACACCGCATCTTAGAGATTGCTGAAAAGCTGGAATACCGCACCAGCAGTTCGAAAAAAGCCACTAAAGAGGCGAAACAAAAACACCACTTTTTAGCCTTGTACAACTACAAGCAAGAAGCTGAGGTGAATGACCCCTACTACCTGTCGATTCGTCACGGGATTGAAACCCAGTGCGACAGGTTGGGCATTACATTAACCAACTGCTACGACAGCGTCATCGATGTCGAAACGCAAAAGATCACCGGCATCCTTTTGGTTGGTAAAACCGATAAAGCGATCATCAATAAACTACCTAAGCGCCTCGCAGACAGCATTTGTTATATCGACTTTTCAGACAGCGACAGCGTTTACGACAGTGTTGATATCGATCTCGCTCGCATCAGTAAGCAAGTCGTCGACTTCTTTGTCGAGCAAGGTTATCAGCGCATTGGTTTCATTGGCGGACAAGACGAACCCAACACAGCGGACATTCGTGAAAACGCGTTTGTAGAATACGGCAACCTAAAAGGTGTCGTATCAGAGAACGACATTTACCGTGGCGATTTTTCTAGCCTATCGGGTTACGATTTAGCCAAAGCGATGTTAGCAAAAGGCGACTTTCCGACAGCACTCTTTATCGCATCAGACTCGATTGCGATTGGGGTTTTACGTGCCATCCATGAGTTCGGTTTGAACATTCCACAAGACATTGCTCTGATCAGTGTGAATGACATTCCAACCGCGCGCTTTACCTTCCCACCGCTCTCTACTGTACGAATTCACTCAGAGATGATGGGCATACAAGGGGTAAACTTATTGGTAGAAAAATACCGCGATGGTCGTGCGCTGCCATTGCAAGTTCACGTACCAAGCAAACTCAAACTGCGCGGCACGACTAAGTAGTTATCCCTCTTTATTCTTATTTTATAAAGCACTGAATCCTCAGTGCTTTTTTATTTCCTTTATCTAAATTCCCGTCATTTTTTACTCATTTTACCCAGCAAATAAGCTTGGGATGCTATTCCTTTACGCTGATCACATCTTGCTCACCGATCGCTATTTAAAACGTGATCAAGTTAAAGTTAAACGTTTTCACTAATTTATTTTAGTAAAACTTTTACTAATATCTTTCCCAGATAACTCATAAGCATTTTCACAATACATCGGCTGCATTTCTTTTGGGCAGATTCGACGCTGACGATACCGCGCCGAAATGACCAAGCTAAGCCGAGGGGAGAACAAACGTGAACAACTGGGAAAACTTCCTTCACCTACATGAGAACCGTATGGCACCACGTGCTTACTTCTTCTCATACGATTCAGTTAAAAACGCACAAACGTTCCAACGCGAGCTGAGCAGCCGCTTTAAACTGCTGAGTGGTCAATGGACATTCAACTACTTCACTAACCCGCTTTTGGTACCTGAAGCGTTTTACTCTCAAAAAATGGAAGACTGGGGACGCATTACCGTTCCGAACATGTGGCAAATGGAAGGCCACGGTGACCTTCAATACACTGACGAAGGTTTCCCATTCCCTATCGACGTACCGTTTGTCCCAACCGACAACCCAACTGGCACATACCAACGCACTTTCACGCTTGGCCAGCAATGGGACAACAAACAAACCATCATCAAATTTGATGGCGTTGAAACTTACTTCGAAGTTTATGTAAACGGTCATTACGTTGGCTTTAGCAAAGGCAGTCGCTTAACTGCCGAATTCGACATTTCTTCTTACGTTCAACAAGGCGAGAACTTATTGTCTGTGCGCGTCATGCAATGGGCAGATTCGACTTACATTGAAGACCAAGACATGTGGTGGACAGCGGGTATCTTCCGTGATGTTTACCTTGTCGGAAAAGAGCACGTTCACGCCCAAGATCTGACTGTTCGTACTGATTTCGCCGACGATTACCAAAGTGCCACTTTAAGCTGCCAAGTTGAGCTAGAAAACCTGTCTACTGCGGCTGCTTCTGGTTACACGCTGGAATACGCACTACAAGACAAAGGTAAAGTGATTGCTAGTGGCCAATGTGATGCACTGACTATCCAAGGCAACAGCCAAACAAACTTTGCCATTGATGTAGTGAACCCAACCCACTGGACCGCGGAAAACCCATACCTATACCAACTGTTCATCACACTGAAAGATGCACAAGGCAATGTAATTGAGGTGATCCCGCAGCGCGTTGGCTTCCGCGACATCAAAGTGCGTGATGGCCTGTTCTACATCAACAACCAATACGTAATGCTGCACGGTGTGAACCGCCACGATAACGACCACCTAAAAGGTCGTGCAGTCGGCATGGAGCGCATCGAGAAAGATCTGATTTTGATGAAACAGCACAACATCAACTCAGTTCGCACCGCGCACTACCCTAACGACCCACGCTTCTACGAACTGTGTGACATTTACGGCTTGTTCGTAATGGCAGAAACCGACGTAGAAACCCACGGCTTCGCGAACGTTGGCGATCTAAGTCGCATCACCAACGACGCTGCATGGGAAAGTGTGTTTGTAGACCGCGCAGAACGCCACGTTCACGCCCAAAAGAACCATCCTTCTATCATCATGTGGTCACTGGGTAACGAGTCCGGTTACGGCTGCAATATCCGCGCAATGTACGACGCAACCAAAGCGATTGATGACACCCGTTTGGTGCATTACGAAGAAGACCGTGATGCAGAAGTTGTCGACGTGATTTCTACCATGTACTCACGTGCGCAGCTCATGAATCACTTTGGGGAGCACCCACACGAGAAACCACGCATCATTTGTGAATACGCACACGCAATGGGTAACGGCCCTGGCGGTCTAACGGAATACCAAAACGTGTTCTATGCGCACGACCACATTCAAGGTCACTACGTATGGGAATGGTGTGATCACGGCGTATTAGCACGTGATGAAAACGGCCAAGAGTTTTACAAATACGGCGGTGATTACGGCGATTACCCGAATAACTACAACTTCTGTATGGATGGTTTGATTTACCCAGATCAAACACCTGGACCGGGCTTGAAAGAGTACAAACAAGTCATCGCTCCAGTGAAAATTCAAGCAGTAGAAGGCACGACAAACACCTTCACCGTAGAGAACAAATTGTGGTTTACCAACCTTGATGATTACACCATCACGGCAGATGTCCGAGCGGAAGGTGAAACGCTGCGCAGCGTGCAGTTTAAGGTCGAAGAACTTGCTGCAAACAGCGCGCGTGAAATCACAATTAACCTGCCAGAACTGGACGAACGCGAAGCCTTTATCAACTTCACCGTGCGTAAAGACAGCCGCACTTTGTACAGCGAAGCGAACCACGACATCGCGGTGTACCAATTCCTACTGAAAGAGAACACAGCAAGCAAAGGCGAATTTGTTAGCCACAATGCACAAGCGTTGGTCACCACGGAAAGCCGCTTGGAACATGTGATTGAAGGCCACAACTTCACGCTGACCTTCTCTAAAGTCAACGGCAAGCTGACCTCTTGGCGCGTCAATGGTGAAGAGCTAATTCAATCAGAACCTAGACTGAACTTCTTCAAGCCAATGATTGATAACCACAAACAAGAGTACGAAGGTTTGTGGCACCCAGCGCACTTACAAATCATGCAAGAGCACTTCCGCACGCTACAAGTCGAAGCAACGGATGATTCGGTTTCGATTACGACCACCAGCATCATCGCGCCACCGGTGTTCGATTTTGGCATGCGCTGTACCTACCGCTACCAAATCAACGCACAAGGTCACTTGAATGTGGAACTGAGCGGCGAGCGCTATGGCGATTACCCGCACGTTATCCCTGTAATTGGCTTGGATTTGGGCATCAACGGCAACTTTGACCAAGTGAGTTACTACGGTCGTGGCCCTGAAGAAAACTACCAAGACAGCCGCCAAGCGAACTTGATTGATGTCTACCACAGCACAGTAGCCGACATGTTTGAGAACTACCCGTTCCCACAAAACAATGGCAACCGCCAACACGTTCGTTGGGCATCACTGACGAATCGCCACGGCACGGGGTTGTTGGTGAAACCACAGCAAGAAATCGACTTCAGCGCTTGGTTCTACACCAACCAAAACCTGCACGAAGCACAACACACCATTGAGCTAGAAAAGAGCGGCTACATCACGCTCAACCTTGACCATCAAGTGATGGGACTGGGCTCAAACTCATGGGGCAGCGAAGTGCTTGATTCATACCGTGTGTACATGGACGAGTTCCGCTATGGCCTAACACTGATGCCACTTCAAGCAGGCGATTGCAGTGCACAAGCCATGGCAAACCATGATTTCGACAATGCGTTCTTCACTCAACCTAATACTCAAACAGCAAACAAGGCGTAATCCATGATCGTGTTAGACAACTTAGAACAATTCAAAGTCGCGTACCGCGACGGTCGTAAATGGAACCGCTGCGTGGAAGCGATTGAGAACATCGCCAACATCAAAGACGGCGTGATGTATTCGATTGGTGACTCTCTGGTTTACATGATTGAAGACGGCACAAAACAAACCGACCTGTTTGAAGGGAACCGCCGCTACTTCGACGTGCATTACTACCTAGAAGGTCGCGAAACTGTGGAGTTCGCCGACAAATCCGATTTACGCCTAGAGCAAGCATATCGAGATGAAACTGACCGCGAATTTCTCTCAGGTCAAGGTGAGACACGTGAGCTTTGCGAAGGCCAAGTTGCAATTTTTGATAACGATAAAGCGTACCGCTTCCACGGTGACAACCGAGTAAGAAAAGTGGTGCTCAAAGTGACCATCGAAGATGGCTATTTCCTAAATAAATAACGGCTTACAGGCAAGGCCAGACAACGCGTCTGGCCTAACAACAAAATAATTAAATAAACCCAAAGTAATTCAGATCACAGATCAGTTGTAGACCTCAGCAATCCCACGCGATTACGAATAGTATTCGCCCAAGGATGATAAAACGGTCAATAGCACTATCACTGAGTTACGAAGGGAATTGACGTGATTCATCGGAGGACTCTATGTCTGAATCTATGCGCGGCACCATTGGCAAATTCGCCTTGCTGTCGATGACATTTGCGGCGGTATTTAACGTCCGTAACATCGTGAACAACAACATTGAGCTTGGCCTTAGCTCTGCCCCTATCTTCCTTTTCGCGACGATCGTTTACTTCATTCCATTTGTATTCATCATTGCTGAGTTCGTTTCGGCGAACAAAAACTCTGAGTCAGGCATGTATGACTGGCTTAAACAACCGCTTGGCTCTAAAGCCGCTTACCTTGGTTCGTTCCTCTACTGGTTCGTGAACCTATTCTGGTTTGTGTCTCTGCTACCAAACGTGATTGCTTACGCGTCTTACGCGATGCTTGGTTACGAATACACCTTCTCGCCAATGGTCACATCGATTATTTCGATTGTTCTGTTCGCAGCGGCGACCCACATTTCAACCAAAGGCGCATCTTGGTTGGGCAAAATTTCTGAGCTGGTTGCTTACGGTGTGTTTGCACTATTCGGCATTTACGTTCTCGGCGCGCTAATGGCATTAGGCGGCGACACCTATACGCCAGCAGAACCAATCACGCTAGAAGCAATGAGCCCAACCATTAACTGGGCAACGCTAGGCATTATGTGTTGGATCTTCCAAGCAGCAGGTGGTGCAGAAACTGCAGCGGCTTACCTGAAAGACGTAAAAGGCGGCCAAAAAGCTTTCATCAAAGTGATCATCATGGCGGGCGTCTTGATTGGTGCGATGTACGCTATTGGCTCACTTTTGGTGAACGTGTTCGTTCCGCGTGAAGACCTAACATACGCAGGCGGCATGGTAGAAATCTTTACCGGTATGGCGCAATACTTCGACATTTCAACAGTATTGGTTGGCCGCTTCGTTGGCATCATCTTGTTCATCGCGATGTTTGGCTCAATGATGATGTGGACTGCGGCACCAGTAAAAATTCACTTCTCTGAAATTCCAAAAGGTGTGTACGGCGAGAAAACCACAGAGCTAAACGAACACGGTGTACCAGTACGTGCAGCATGGTGGCAATTCGCGTTCGTTGTCGTGATGCTAATCGTCAACGGCTTTGGTTCAGAATCCGTGCAAGACATGATGAACCAAGCGATCAACCTAACCGCAGGTACGGCGATGCTACCACCAATCTTCATCATGATTGCGTACTTTGTGTTCCGTCTAAAACACGACGATACACCGCGCGACTTCCGTATGGGTTCACGCAAAGTGGGCATGAGTGTGGTGTCGGTACTGATTGTCATCTTCGTGGTGAGCATGACCGCATCGGCATTCCCAACAGGTGTTGATTTGGTACGTGCGTTCTTCATCAACGTGTTTATGACTGCCGTCTTCTCTGCTCTGGCTTGGTGGTGGATCTCTCGCTTTGAAAAGAAGCAAGCGCTCAAACAACAAGCAACGCAAGAAAAGGCGCACGAGCCAGTAACGCAAGTATAAACGACCTATAGCTCGGTTACTTAAAGGGCACCCTCGTGGTGCCCTTATAAGATCAATTACCTGTGATCAATTCTGCCACTAGCTGACGCAGCCAAATCCCTTTATCCTCGTTATTACGACTGGTATGCCACAACATGGCGATATCAAAATCCGCCACCGCAATCGGCGGCTGGACGCTCACCAAATCGTCCGAGAACCCTTCCGCTTGCGCCATTTTCTCTGGCACAATCGCAACCAACTCTCGCTGTTTAAGCAAGTTTCGAATCGTCAGGAAGTTACGTGAAGCAACGGTGACTTTTCGGCTCAAGCCATGCTCAGCAAGCTTTTTGTCTACTTGTGTACTCAAGCTGCCATCAGGACTCACGAGGGCTTGCTCGATATTGGCAAAAGCGTGAATCGACAATTGTGTTTCACCTTTCAACACTCGCTTATCACACAGACATACGTGCTTTTCTGTGTAGAGGTACTGGCTCTCAAAGTTATCATCGAGCACAGGCATACTGCCGATGATGACATCTAACTTATCGTGTTCCGTGATCGCCACGTAATTACTGCGGTTGACGTTAATAAAACTGATTTGTGCTTCTGGCGCACGCTTACGGATTTCATCATAAAGCAATGGGGCGAAGATGAATTCAGCGTAGTCGGTTAAACCAATGCGGCACACGCCAGCGTAGTTTTCTGGTTGAAAAGCGGACTTCGTCAGTAAGTCTTTGGCAATCGAATCCAATAAATGATGCACCGTCGGCGCGATATGATGCGCGTGCTCGGTTGGGTCCATCTTATGGCCTTTCCGCTCAAACAATGGGTCATCAAACAACACACGTAAACGCGACAAGCTGTGGCTCATAGCAGACTGACTGACAAAGCTTTTCTCGGCCGCCAAGCTCACACTGCGATAGCGATATAGGTAAGAAAAGGTCACCAATAGATTTAAGTCGATATTGCGCCACTGAACATCATCTTTCACAGAACACCTCATCCCATTTTATTCATAGATAAAATTAAAACTATTAATTTGAATCATCTTAGTACATTTCTTACAGTAGATGCAGTTTTATTGGAGATTTAACAGGCTCAACATGTTTACCATTTTTAAAACCTTTTTTTGGCTTGGTTGGATCAGTTTCGGTGGCCCTGCGGCGCACATCGGTTACTTCCGCCAAACGTTCGTTGAAAAGCTCAAATGGATTGATGACAGCGAATACGCACAGATCGTGGCTTTGAGCCAATTCTTACCGGGCCCTGGTTCTAGCCAAGTTGGCTTTGCTCTGGGTTACAAACGCGGAGGCTTAGGCGGCGCATGCATGGCGTTTCTTGGCTTCACACTGCCTTCCGTGATCATCATGTTGGCGCTTGCTATGGTAAGCAGCCAGATCACTGATACCGCGCTGTTCCAAAACATCGTTCACGGCTTGAAGTTACTTGCGGTCGTTGTGGTGGCGGATGCGACTTGGGGAATGTACAAAAACTTTTGCCAAAGCAAACTAACAGCCGGCTTGTGTGTGGCAACCGCGATTGCGTTATTGGTTGCACCGAGCATCGCAACTCAAATGCTGGTGCTTGTGGTAGCGGGTTTGATTGGTACTCAATATCTAAAGAAAGAATCCACAGCACCTGCCGAACCTTTTAAACCAACCATTGCACCATTGGCACTGTTCGCGGTACTTCTGATTGGTTTGCCGTTTGTGGCTCACACCCTGCCAATGCTCGGGCTATTTAGCGACTTCTTCCAAGCGGGTAGCTTAGTGTTCGGTGGCGGTCACGTGGTACTTCCCCTACTGCAAAACATCGTTGGCGATCAATTAAGTCAAGACGCGTTCCTAACGGGCTATGCCGCAGCGCAGGCGGTACCGGGGCCAATGTTTACCTTCGCGACTTACATTGGTTACGAACTATCTGATGCACCTATCCTAGGCGCGCTAGTCGCAACATTAGGTGTGTTCTTACCGGGCTTCTTATTGCTACTTGGCGTGCTAAAGAACTGGCAAGCGCTGGCTGGTAAACCGGCAGTGTCAGGTGCAATCAACGGCGTAAACGCATCGGTCGTTGGTTTGCTATTGGCAGCACTTTACCAACCAGTATTCAGCAGCGCTGTCGTTGCTCCAATCGACATCGCTCTTGTGATAGCTGGTTTCTACTTACATAAGAAACTTAACTTGTCGGTGCTTTGGATGATTGTGTTCTTTGTCACAGCAGGCATCGTAACAGGCATGATGTAAGCGCATCGCTAAGACAAAGACAAAGACAAAGACAAGAGTACAACGCCCGCTTCCAATTGGAGGCGGGCGTTTTTAATTCCATCGAGTCAGTAGTTAACGCCTATTCCGTTGCTGGTGGTTTTTCCTGTTCATCCACTGGAATGTAAACATCTGCTCTACGGTTTTTAGAACGACCCGAAGAGGTATTGTTGGTTGCTATCGGTTCAGATTCACCAAAGGATTTAAGCGTGGTTTTCTGCTCACTCACCCCATAATAGTGCAGTTCACCAGCGGTGCTTTTGGCTCGGTTATGACCCAAGGTTTGGTTATACGCTTTGGTGCCAATCCAATCGGTGTGCCCTTCTACTGTTACTTGATAGTTCGTTTGAGCAAGTTGACGAGCCACATCGCTCAATACATTTCTGGCCAACGGGGTAAGGTTAAACTTGTCAAAGGCGAAGTGCACTCGCGCAATCAATTTACCTTTATCGCTGACCTCTCCGCTAAACTGAGCAATACCTAAATTGGAGATATAAGTCAGGCAATCATTAGGATTAGTAAGTAACGATGAGTTCTTCATCAGCGCCCACTTCAGTGCGGGGTCATTACTCACATCCGTTACCTGCAAATTGCCATCACGATGCGATGCCACACCCGTCACGTCGCCAACCTGAATCGAGTGCGAGTATTCATAATATGACGTCCCACAGTATTCGGTTACTTTTGAACTGACTTCACTGGCATTCGCACTAACGGTCGTGAAACCGGCCACCAGCATCCCTGTAATTAGCATTGTTTTGGTCATATCTCTCACCCATATAGTCTCGATACACCATTACCACGAGATCCTTTCTGAATTAGTTCTTCGATTTTCTTAATGAAGTCTTCCGTCTCTGTTACATCGATGATGTCTTCATCCGGATTCAACACACAATCTTGGAAACCGCTTTGCGAAGATGCACTGAAGTTCACGCCAATGACGCCAATGTACAAATTGCCGTTCTCGGTTTGGAAGTGCTCACGCGCTTTATCGCACATACCTTTGTTTACTAAACCGGGCAAAATTTCTGTGTATGGATACTCCATACCATCACTGATTACTATCAGCATTTTAAGACGGTCATTGTATTGCTCTGTTTCTTCTTCGCTATTGCCGTTTGGACGTCCATCTTCCATGATTTGCAAGCCACGCAGCATGCCTTGATAGGCAGCGGTATTCCCACCCGAGCTCATGGTTTGTACCTTGTCGAGGTTTGTTTTGTTGGCAGTCAGTGGAATGGTATAAAAGCCCGAATGACCAGTCCGCGTCATACTGGAGTTATAAAGCTTGTTATTGTTCGACCTAAAGTGAAAGGTCAAATTGTTATTCGCGACTTTATCGTCAAACATGTGTCTAACCGATTTTGAGTAACCGACATAGTCAGGAATCTCCAAGCGATTATTATTGATATTCACCACATCTGCGACTCGCTTCGCTTGGTCTCTCTCCCAACTTTTTTTGTTTGGGCAGTCGGTGCGTTTGTTGGCACATTCCTCCACAGCTTCTTCAGAGTAAGGAGACCAATAGTCCCAATTTACCTGCTCATACTTCACTGAAGAGACGCTTTTGCGGTAGTTACCTTTGTACCTTAACTGACTGGTAGAGTAGAGGTTGTCATTGATCTTCTCTTGCACTCGCAGGTTAAATGGAATGATGGCAATACGATTCAGTACCTCACTCTCACCTTCTCGCGGAACTAAGATACGATTTGAAATTTGCTTAACCGCATCTTTGAGGAGATCAATTTTAATTTCGCCATCCCAGCTGTTGTTCATCGACCCTGAAAAGTCAGTCACCAAAACCAGATCAATGATTTTGTCTCCTAAATAAAAAGGATATTTCGCTGCAACGGCTTGTCCAGCGAGTTTCTCTTGAGCCTCAAAAGATGGAATTAAGTTACTGGCAAACCAAGAGTTGTGAGTGGTAACCGCTTGCACGGAATACTGAATTTTTTCCGTATTATCGTTGTCTTCTGTTGGCTCTTCGTACGTCCTCACCGTTTGAATATCAACATGGGAAATATCACGCACATAGTCATTGATGTACATCGTCGCCAATGCATCCGCTTGGTTCGATTTGTCGTCTATCGTAATGGCCAATGCAGCAGTTTGCGCTGCGTCTCTCAGTCGACTTGTCTCTTGGATATAACGCGTCCCCTCTACAGCGAAAAATGTCATACCAAAAACAGGCACTAAACTCAGTGCGAACCAAATTGCCGCAATCCCTTTTTGACTGCGACCTGAATGAATTGGAGCTCGTTGTTTAATAGTGAAATTCATCGTTACCTCCCCACCACAACAGAACTGGATGTGATTGTCATCGTGGATGCGCCTGAATTCCCCCAAAGCTGGGTAAACCAAGAGTTTTCTTGCTGACAAAGCGTTACTTGATACAAAGAGAAAATCACGCCATTCTCAACGGGTGCTAACTCTGACTTCGTATCTAAACCCGCAGCCTCACAGCCGAGATTTTTGTACTCGTTACTTTCAAAAGCATTTAACGTCGCCTTATTGTGCAATGCTTCAATTTTGATAGCGACGCTGCCTGGTGTCGTATCAAGTAGACGTGACGCAAGTGTCTGCATGTCCGTTTCATCACTTGCGTTTAAAGGTAATCTTTCGTCGTAATAACGACTTCGCTCTTTAAGGATATTAGCTAGCGCAAAACTCCCACGATCAAGTTGAGCACGAGCTAATAACTTGTCACTAATGTCCGTCATGAAATAAAAGATGCTGATGAGAGCAATCAAAACAAAAAACAGCTCAATCGCAAAAACACCTTTTTGTCGGGATCGTATTTTCATCATCACTCCTCCCAACCTTCATGTTCTAGGTTAATCAGTGTGCTTTTGGTAATCGGGATAACATCGTTGGAAAATACGTTCAAAATTGGCGTGTAGTTATAGGTCAACGTAATTTCAGCGATTGCATACCCTTGATCGTCTTCTCCCATCTCGGCATCAGAATAACTGGTACCTGAAATCAGATCGGCGTATGTCAAATAGTACCGACCAGACACTTCAAAGTTTTCAGCAGGAACGAGTGACGTCCATAATGCCCCTCCGTCCTTCATCGCCGAATCCAATGTTAGGTTGTAGTTATCGTAGGAGTTTCCGCCTTCAAACACCTTTGTATTTCTGACTGACTCCCTCAACGCATACTCAACTAAGTTGGTTACGTAAATTCTAAATCCCATTTCAAAAAGCATGACGAGAGCAAGAGCAAGAACCCCGGCCCCTAATGCAAATTCAACTACGGTTACGCCCTTTACCTTTCTTCGAGAATACTCCATACCGTCCACCCTTATTACCGGTGTAACTTCCTCGAGATTTGCGCTACTTGAGAATCGGTAAATGCTCCTTCAAGTAAATCTCTCGCTTGATAGACATCCCCTACTTTGAACAGTGCGATAGCCAAATTCGCTCGCACTTTCTGGTTACTTGGGTTCTCTTGATAAACAGGAACCAATAGCGATATCACGTCGTCATACTGTCGTTGTGCAAGATAAACTACGGCTAAATTGTTTTTCACCGCCACGTCGTTATAGCCTTTTAGACGAGCTTGATTGAACGCATTTTTTGCTTGAGAGAACTGGTCGGTATTGCAATAGGAGATGCCCGATAAAACATAGATTTCTCCGCTGTTGTTGCCCATTTCAATCGAGCTTTTATAGCGTTTCAGAGCCAAAGAATCTTCACCATCTTGGCTATGAATCTGACCTCTTAATTGCAGGAGCTCACTATTCTTCACCCCTTGATTGAGCAAATGGTCAGCATAAAACTTAGCCGACTCGATATCGCCCTTATCAAAATACACTTTTGCCAATTCCTGCATGATCTGGACGTCTTCAGGTCGCTTTTCTAGATGCCCTTTATAGTGATTAATCAGGCCTGTATGGTTATCAACACGCTCCATGTTTTGCACCACACTCTCTTCACTCTCTATTGTGGAAGAGCAACCAAACAGCAAAAGTAGTGGAATACTCAAAAAAGTCGCCTTATTCATTATTTACCCCCTCTAAAGCTCGTAAAATCGATTTGTAAAAAGCCAGGAGCAAGAATAAAAATGACGATTGGAAACATGATTAGTAAGATCAAAGGCACACTCATTTTGGCTGACAATTTACCCATTTTCTCTTCAATTTCGAGTAATTGAATCCGACGCATATCTTCGGCTAAATCACTTAAAACATTCGCAACGGATGCGCCATAGTGAAGGTTTTGAATAATCGTTAAGACAAAGCTGTTGATTTCTGGTGCAGGCAAGCGAACGGAAAGATCATGCAATGCTTTTTCTATCCCATGTACTTTGCCGGCTTCTGATGTTTTATTGATTTGATAACATAAATCTTTATCGAAGATTTTTAGCTCTTGTGCTAAATACGCAAACGACGCTTCAATTGTCATACCGGTTTGCACGCAAACAGACATAATATCGAGGACATAAGGAAGGTTTTTCGAAACCTTTCGCACTAACATGCGCTTTCGCATCTCGAGCAACAGATCTGGAACAATGATGATACTAATAACAGCAATGATTGAAACTAATAACTTATTAATTAATGCCATGTCTAACAGCCATATAAATACGGTTACTAAAAGAAAAACAACTGCTTTTAAAGGGAAGTAATATTTCGCTAAATCTTTATTGTAGTATCCGGCGTTAAGAAGTTTTTGCTCTAAATCTTTTTTGTTTCCTTCACCAAATTTAACAATGAAGGAATCGATTTTTTTCTTTGCCGGTTGTTTTTGGCCATATTTAAGATACTTGCTCAGTACCAACTCTTTTTTACGAGTGAAATAATAGTCATAAATCAAAAATGACAACGAAAAAATAATCAATAAAATACTCAGCGATAAAATCATCGTCTTACTCCTTTTACAAGAAGCCAAACAACGAATAAACCTAACACCTCACTACCTACAACATAGTAAAGTACCATCCGCCCTTGAGGGTCATTAAGAATAAAGTCGATGTGGCTCGGATCAATTTGATTGACCATGAATGCAAATGCGATCGGTATTGCAGCGACTACTTTAGCGGAGATACGAGCCTCAGAGGTCATCGCCATTTTTTTCGACTCTAACGTTCTGGCATCAACCAAAATGCGAATTAGCCTTGCCAACACATTTTTTAGTTGTCCACCACGGTTAATATTGGCACGTATCGTAATGGTAAAGAAGATGTATTCTGGATAAGGGAATGCTTTACAAGAGCGAAGTAACACCTTTTCTGCATTTTCCCCCAGCTTAAGTCGATCGCCCATCTCTTTAAATTCTCGCCCGACTTCTCCTTCCATGTTTTCGCCAACAAAAGAAAAAGCGTGCATTAAACTCTCACCAGCGGTTACGGCACTCATCAAAATGTTCAATGCGTCCGGAAATTTCTTCTCGAAATCTAAGCGACGTTTGTTTTGCAACCAGTAATAGGCCCAAACTACTGAAAACGTAAAAATACCAATAGACAGTAGCATTGATTTAATATTGAGAACTTCATAAATGACGTAATAACTTAAATAAGCAGAAAGAACGATAAACACAAAAATAATGAAATTTGCTCTTGGTCCTAAAACCTTTATTGCGGGAGATAAATTATTTTTGAATCTCTGCCAACGCTTTTGTTCCATCAATGCGTTCAAATTAATCGCCGCAATAATATCTTCGTCGACTTCAGTCTCTGGAAAATAATTCCCTATTTTGCTTCTTCGATGGCTCGTTAAAAGCAAAACGGCAATACCAAATAAGATAAAAGCAATCCATAACATCATGATCTTGCTCCTTGGAAGGCTTGCATCAGCTCTTCATACAAGCCGTAAAAATGTGCTTTTTTAACAAGCTCGGAGCGCTGCATAAGGCCCTCGGTCATAAAGCGTCCTCTTACTGCTTCACCATAACCCACTTCGTCGTATTGAAAACGGAAGATTTCCTCCATCACCACGCTATCGCCTTCGAGCCCTACGATTTCAGAGATGCTGGTTATTTTCCTTGAACCATCACGCAGTCGGTTCACTTGAACCACCAGCTCAATAGCACTCACAATCGCGCGTCGAATAGCATCGAGAGGCTGATTTAAGTTCGCCATCATTACCATGGATTCCACGCGTGATATTGCATCTCGTGGCGAGTTAGCATGTAGTGTCGACATGGAGCCTTCGTGACCCGTATTCATTGCTTGGAGCATCTCAAATGCTTCTGAGCCGCGACACTCACCGAGGATGATTCGATCAGGGCGCATACGAAGCGCATTAATAACCAAATCACGCTGAGTCACTAAGCCCGTGTGTTCCACACTCTCCGCTCTCGTTTCTAGGCGAACTAGGTTGGGCTGCTCTAGACGAAGCTCTGCCGCATCCTCAATTGTCACAATACGCTCGTCTTCACTGATGTATTGTGAAAGCGAATTTAATAAGGTGGTTTTACCTGAACCCGTACCACCCGAGATCAGAATGTTCATTCGGCAACGGGAAGCAATTGATAACAATCTCGCCATGTCCATCGACAGTGAACCAAAATCAACAAGCTCTTCTAGCCCGATATTTTGTTCGCGGAATTTACGTATCGAAATTGAGGTGCCATCTAAAGCAATGGGTGGAATAACGATGTTGACACGACTACCATCCTCAAGACGCGCATCTACGGTAGGAGAAAGCTCATCCACACGACGTCCGATCCGCGCAGCAATTTGTTTTGCTATCGTCAGGACTTGCTCTTCATCGATGAAGGTAATGTCCGACTTTTCTAATTTGCCATGCTTCTCAAAAAAGACGTTATTGGGGCCATTTACCATGATGTCAGTTATCGCTCGGTCATCAACCAGCGATTGAATAGGCCCAAGACCAAAGAGTTCATCCAGCATGCTTTTGACCAAACTTGACTTCATCATGGTCGTGACTGGACGATCAAAGTTCGTCGCTAAAACATCGACAGCGTTTCGGATTTGCCCTTCAATTTCCAAACGAGAAAGGCTTTGTATTGCTTCAACATCTAAAGCCTCAAAAATCTGTGACCGAAAAGCCGTGTAGATCTCTTTATTTGAACTCATCTTACCCCCAATCTAGCGAGCCAACCGCTAGCATGTTGAGTGGATTGTCCATTGATCAAACGAGTAAGATCATCGATAGCATGATTGATATTTCGATCGTGTTTGTGCGCGCGCTTGCCCTCAATAAGAAGGTGAGCCAGTGAGCGACAATACCCCATATCAAGATTGACTTCAGAACCAAGATATTTCTGGAGATCATTTTGTTCGATGACAAACGTGTTCTCTGGTCGGTGGTGATTTGCAAGTGTAATAATCCGGATCCGCTTGCTCATTGAAAGCTGCTTATTCTCAAGCTGTTCAAGTAACGCTTTGGCATTGCGGACGGAAGAAACCGAAGGCTCAAAAACCACCACGACTACGTCGTAATTTTCAATCAACATATTGGGGTCAACACGAAAGTCGACGCTTCCCGAGAAGTCTTCGATCATAAAGTTGGTGTTTCGACTCAATAATTCGCAAAGTGTCTGGCTATAACTGAAAATGTCTGACTGAGATCGGTCACTATTAAGTGAAAGTAAACGTAGGTTTTTACGCACTTTGGTCAGATGACTTAATGCCCCTTCCGTATCTAACTCATGGATAGGGACAGAGTATTCGTCGATGGAGCGAGATTTGAAGTCATCTAGCGCAAGGAGCACATCAATATTGCTGTCATTGTATTGATGGTCGACCAACACATTATCGATATTATTGGAGGCTAACTTCGAGCTAATTTCAGTGGCAATAAACGACGTCCCTATCCCACCTTTGCTTCCGACAACTGCAACACGCTTTGCTTTTCGCTGTTTACTTACCCCTGTGTAAGTCTGCAAATTACGATGTACATTCATGACGAAATCAGCAAACTCGTGCTTGTTGATTGGCCAATAAAGATAATAGAACCCTAACTCTTTGAGCTGACGTAAGACGCAGATGGAGTCTTCTGTACCGATGACAATAATACCTTTGTGGGTTGGCATTTGGTTGGTTAACGCTTGAGCATCCGTGACAATGTCAGATGACTCCGTGAGTTCAAGAATGACAATATTTCCGCTTTGCTCTGAGTAAAAGCCTTTAGGAACCGAACTCTGTTTTACACACGTTGGTGCACTCCACCCTTCAAACTCGAACATTTCTTGAACCAAAGACATACATTCTAAGCTCTGGTAAAGCAGTACACACCCTGTTGGCCCATGTGCACTTTCTATGATTTGCGGTTTGCTCTCTTTGAGAGATTTTCCTAAGTCAAACATCACAATCCCTCCACGATACGTTCCTTGTGTGAGACTTGCTTCATCCGAGCTACTTCAGAAAAGCAATTCCGACTGACATTCACCTCTTCTATCTCAGAAGGTGCGCACTGGTGCGTCACTAATGCGTGGTAAGTAATCGTCAGTTGGATGTCATTCGACAGCGAACTGTTTTGGCGCACAACAAACTCATCCGCTCTCAAACGCAACGCCGTCTTGTCTTTAAGTGATTTATAAACCACTTTTTTACCCTTATTGCTCCGATATTCAACAAGGTAACTCGCCCCTGAATCTATCTCGTCAACCGTGTCAAAAATCATGTTCAACTTTTCTTCCGTTTGTTGAGTAGATTTCACCGTAAACTGATAGATATGGGTTTCAGGGTAAATAAGCGCTTCCGCTCCTGGTCCATTGAAATAACGCTCAGCACACCCAGAAAGTAATAACGCGCTTAGCACTGCTACAAATAAAGTTTTCATTGAATAAACCCTCCCTGAGACAGCAATTGAATGGTTGGGTCATTGCCTTTGTTGCCTTCTTCACTATCCGAAATTTTCAACCAACGGCGAAGTGTCGACGTTTTGCTCATGTAGGGCATTTGGATGTCTTTCTTCTTCATTGGTTTGACAAGATTAACGGTCGCAACAATGATCAGCTCCGTGCGTCGTCTATCTGTAGAGGCTTTGCGAAACGCAGCGCCGAGAACAGGAATATCGCCAAGAAGTGGAATTTTTTGCAGCTCTTCTAAATCGGCACTACTCATCAGCCCACCAAGTACAAAACTATCGCCATCACCAAGTTCAATCGTGGTCATCGCTCTTCGAGTCGCAAATTGGGGTACTTCCAGCCCAGCAGAGCGAATATATCTTTCTACTTCGCTAACTTCAGGCATAAGGCGCATTCGAATTTTGCCCTCATGAAGGACTTTCGCGGTAAGGTCGAGTTTGATACCAAACTCTCGGAAGGTAATGTTGATATTATTATTGGTGGTAACAATCACGGGCACTTCGCCACCAACGAGAAAGCTCGCAGACTCTCCTGAGATAACGGTAAGGTTTGGCTCGGCGAGGACTTGGGCAACGTTTTCATTACCAAGTGCAGTGATCAAAGTGGTGAGATCGGCAGCATCAAATTGCTGGAATAAAAACTCACCGACATCCGCCCCAACAGAAGACCAATCCACACCTACAGTTTGAGCGAACGTTTCTGTCACTTGAGCGACCGATATTTTCACATTGACCTGTTGATCCGTCGCGACCTCAATAAGTTCTAATATGCCTTCCCACGTCATATTGCGAGCAAAGATCATGCTTTGAGGTTCTTCAACATCGTAAGCATCACTTTCAAACTCCAAGACTTGGGTCTCTTCCCACTTCTCCGTTTTGTCTCTTCCGAGCAAAGTAGCGACCATTCGATAAATATCATCACGTTGCTGTTCCGACTCAACAACCCCACTCACTGCGACCTGATTACCCACCGATTCCACTTTGATGTTGAGTTCAGGGTAGTGAAGCTTGATTTGACGTCGGACCAACGACAGATCAATATCGACAATAATTCTGTCAGAGAGCAGCACTTTCTTCGATTTACCGTAAATGATGAATCTGGCTTGCCCGACATCCTTGGCAAAAACAACGACGGTATTTTCATTTACAACGTTGTAGTCGACAATTTCAGGGTCACTGACAAATACGGTCGAGATCGGTTCTTTCACCTCAATATGTTGACCATCACTCACCGTGATATAACGATCGCCAGAGAAAGCGGAAAAACTAAATAAAAACACCAAAAACCAAGCGTATGAGAATATCCTTTTTGTTTTCATCACAGCTCCTCTCCTTGGGCAGATTGACGAGAAGATCCTCTTAACTCGGTCACGCCACTGTAATTGCCGATCACATCACGAACTTCCGCGAAAACAGGCTCTTTATAACGATGGCTTCGATATACCTCTAGATGCATTGTTTTCTGCGCGATAGATAACTTGGCGATCTCACTGGGCTCGACTTCAACAACGATGACTATTTGATGATCATCTTCACTTGAGACATTTGATTTAACTCGGGAGTCCACTGGCTCTTTGGTATTACCGACACTGAGCACTTTGACGTTTCTCAAAATCAATTGTGCGTTCACGCCACTAAAATCAATTGCGTCGGTATCTTCATCGGATAAGTTTTCTTTTGGGGAGCCCACGGAAAGTACATCAACATTAGTACCTGGACGGATATAACCTTTGACCAAGTTACGAGTACTCACCAGTAAAGAATATGGCTCTTTCCCTTCGGTAATGAGAAGGTCGATATAACGAGGATCGTTTTCTTTAACTTGATATTCAGAGAAGACGATTTTTCCAGCTTCAATGTTTTTTGAAAGGAGAGTAGACGGTGAGAAATCCAGCTTTATATCGGAGTTAATCCCCTCTTCTAAAGCGATATTAAGCAACATCTGCTCTTTTTGAACATCATCGATTTCAATAGGTGTTCCGCGCTCTAGATTGCTCTTCGCACGCCAGACCTGAACATAATGAGCCTGTGGCTCATCTGAATTGCTTGGTTGGGATACGGTTGGATTTTGCTGTTGAGGCTGGGCAGTCATATGGTTGTAAAGTCCGATGCCTCCAACCAGTAATGCTAACAGTGCAAAAACCATCCCTATACGAGATCGCATACGCCCCTCCCGTTTTTTAAACGGATGTTTTCAAAAGAAGTGCCGTATAAAACCCACAACAAATTGCAACACCGTAGGGGAGCCCGATCTGAGATTTCTTACCCTCTCCAGTAACGTGAGATGGTCGCGGTAGTATCAGGTAGGTTACTGCCAATATCCCTCCGTATATCCCAACGAAAATCAATGCCTCTAAAAGGCTTTGAGTTGGGAGTGAGAAAGAAAAAGCAGCAATAAGTTTTACGTCCCCTCCTCCAAGTACCCTAATTACATGGAGGAAAAGCAAAGCAGACCAACAAATACCTAAAACCCAAAGACTTGATAATGAAAAATCTGCAATGCCAATCGCAATCGCTAAAACGGCAATCACCAATACGTGACTGTTTTTGATGGTTCGCTCTCTAATATCAGAAAGCGACACAACAAGACAGACTGTTGCTAACGTAATGTATACAAACAACATTCAATATTTGGAAAACCTGTTTTAGTTTCAGAATGTATCTAAGTCAGCAGCAATATCACCAAACGCATTCCCTAACGCTGTAATAAGAGTTCCATCAGCAGCGAAGGTAAGAATCAAGAATGCCGCCATTGCTACGCCGATTAATCCGTACTCAATTGCAGTAACGCCCTGCTCATCATTTTTGAGTTCGTTTAGGTAGTTTGTAATGTCTACATAAAGTTTAGTAATCATGGTTTGTCCCTCTTTCCTTGTTTCGTACTAATTGCTTAGCACTTTGATCGTAGACACCGGATCACTGTCTCAAAAATGAACAACATCGGTGTTACCGATTCTGCCAATACTCTGTATTCCAATTGTCCTTATTCTTTAGAGGTATCAGAAAAAAACTTCTATCTACAGTTCAGTCAATTAGCTATCACTCTTCTTCTTTGACTGGCAAAAATAAGATTTTGTACCATAAACTTAAATTGTGACACACGTCACACTTAGCCAAATTATTAGTTAAGCCTTCTTCATACCCATTAAGCTAAAACTTAAGGACTAGAGGAAAGAGGAAGCACCTCGATGAAACTTCCCTTCGACAATCTGATCTCTTTTCATGCCGTGATCACTCATGGTTCTTTCAGCAGTGGAGCAAGAAAGTTAGGTAAGTCTCAATCGACGGTAAGTGGTGCGGTGAAGAGCTTAGAAGAGGAGCTAGGCTATCTGCTAATAGACAGAAGCAACAAACAAGTTGAACCAACAGAACGGGGAAAGAAGATCTATCAGCTGGCAACGCCCATCATCAACAAGTACAACGAACTGAGCCAAATCGCCGAATCCCTGTTGAGAACTGATCTATACCATATGCGAGTCGGCATTGATTCTCTGGTGTTTAACAACGAAGTCAAAAGTGCACTCATTGAGTTCTCAGAAGCCTTTCCTGAAATTGAACTTACTGTCGTCACTAAACCAAGTCGAATTCTGGGTCAATACGTCAATAATAACCAAATCGATATTGCCATCTGCAACCCTTATCACCGCACCAAATTAGACTTTAATATTGATGAGCTTTTTACCGTCAACTGCAATTGGATTGTGCATCGAGAGTTAATTCAAGAGGGTAAGCCCACAGAGTCTCGACTACTCTTATTGGATGGGTGCGAAGATTTGATCGACCTTTCGAATGTAGCCAAAAACAACATGTGGATACTCGATGACATCAGTACCATCATGGAATTGTGTATTGCTAAGAAAGGCATGGCGTTCCTTCCGCAACATACGATTGATAACTCCATGCATCAGGGGGTGTTAGCAAAGGCCCCCAGCGAAAGTGCGTTGTTTGGGAAGCAGCTGTACGCCTCGTTGATTTGGCCAATACACTCTGACTACGGCAAATACCATCAATGGTTGCACGATAAATTAAGAAAAGGGCACAAACACTTTTAACTGGAGTCGAGATGTCTTTCTACTCTCCATTATTCAAAAACTACCTTCTCATCGTCTTGAGCATTGTTTTGCTTTATGCCTCTTACCCAATTCAAGCAAAAATGACTGCGGTAGACAAAAACTCCGTTGCTCAACAAAATCGGCAATCATTGAACAATAAAAAGCTCAGGCTGAAACCTGCTCCAACCGCCTCTACCAGTTCAAGAAATCACGTTATTGAACTTCGAGGAAAAAATACGCCTTCTTCCCAAACCGTTTATTCGTTCATCAAAAAGCCAACATCGCCTGCCGCGTTACAGTATTTACCCACCATCGTCGCAGCATCAAAACAATGGCAGATTGATCCTGCTCTTATTCTTGCTGTCATTCATACGGAAAGCGCATTTAACCCCAATGCGGTATCTCATGCCGATGCAATTGGCTTGATGCAGGTGATGGAAAACGGTGGAGCATTAGAAGTCTCTCAGCAGCTCTATTTTGGCCGAAGGATAGAAAGAGAAGCATTGTTTGAGCCTGAGTTTAATATCGATATAGGCACGGCATATTTACATATTCTCGAAACGGAGTATTTACACGGTATTCACTCAGAAAAGAGTCGAACCTTACTCGCAATTGCGGCCTACAACTGCGGTTTATCGAATTTGATGCGCTACTTATCTTATACACAATCCATTCAAAATTTTACTAAAGAAATGAATAGTTTAAATGATGAAGAAGTCTATTTTCGACTAACACAAACACTGCCAATTGAAGAAACTCGGCTCTATGTCGCGAAAGTGATGAAGCTTTATCAGCACTATAAAAAGCACCTCACCAATACACTTTAATGATGGGCTTAACCGTACTTTGGCCCAAAGAATCGATAAGCTGTGATCCTTGACAGCAAGTTACTGTTTTTTCTCTCCCCAAATAATCATACTCATGCTATCGTTAACATTACATTAACAACAACAAACCTGCGATTAACATGGAGTTAGAGAATGATTCAGCCTAACGAGTTAAGTGAGCAGACTTGCGCTCTCCCACCACCAAATGAAATGATTCTCAAATGGGCAGCGGAGCGCCCAGATGAAGTCTACTTAAAACAAATCATCAACCGACAGTTTGTTGAGTTCACCTACGCCGAAGTGGCCGACCAAGCACTAAAATTGGTTACCGCTTTGCGCAATTTGGGGATTCAGCCGGGCGATAAAGTCGCGCTGGTTTCAAAAAACTGCGCCGAATGGTTTATCTGTGACCTTGCCATGATGCTTGGCGATTACGTCAGCGTACCTATTTTCCCGACTGCGGGTGCAGATACCATTGAGTACTGCCTCACACACAGTGAAAGCAAAGCGATCATAGGCGGTAAGTTGGATGATCCGGCCGCGACCCAACAAGTCATTGATGCCATTCCTGATGTAATCAGCATTGCTTTACCTTACGACACCGCGCCCAAGTGCCAACATCAATTTAAAACATTGATCGCTAATGCGCAGCCGAGTGAGGAGCGTCCTCAGCACTACGATGATAAGCTAATGTCTCTGGTTTATACATCTGGTACTTCTGGCCTGCCTAAAGGCGCAATGCTGACCTATGGCGCGTTCAGTTGGTCTGTACAACAACTGATCAACCATATTGGTATACAAGAAAACGATCGCTTGTTCTCTTACTTGCCGCTTGCGCACATTACTGAGCGGGTATACATCTTTGGTTCGTCAGTCATGGGTGGCGTAACGACTGCTTTCCCAGAGTCACTCGATACTTTTATCGAAGACGTGAAGATGCACCGCCCTACGCTGTTTATCTCCGTGCCACGCTTATGGACGCTGTTCCAACAACGTATTCAAGACAAACTGCCACAGAAAAAGCTCAATATTCTGTTGAAGATTCCTTTCGTCAACTCTCTTATTAAGAAGAAGCTGGCTGACGGCCTTGGCCTTGATCAAGCACGTGTATTGGGATGTGGCTCTGCGCCAGTATCTCCTGCCTTATTGGAGTGGTACCGCAGTGTCGGCCTCAACATTACCGAAGCTTGGGGCATGACCGAATCTTTCGCTTACAGCACCCTCAACTACCCATTCCGAGCAGATAAAATTGGTTCGGTTGGTAATGCAGGCCCTGGTATTGAACTCAAAATCGCTGACGATGATGAAATCATGGTTCGTGGTAACGGCTTATTCTCGGGTTACTACAAAAACGACATCGCAACTCAAGAGTCATTTGACAGCGATGGTTGGCTGCATACAGGCGATATCGGCTTTATTGATGCGGAAGGCTACCTCACCATTCAAGGTCGTAAAAAGGACACCTTTAAAACCGCCAAGGGCAAGTTTGTTGCCCCAGTACCAATTGAGAATAAGCTCTTTGAGTACAGCCGTGTAGAAATGATGTGCTTGATCGGCTTAGGTCTGCCTGCACCGATTCTGTTGGTCGTGCCACATGACTTCCCGAACTTTGATCGAGAGCGCTACGCTCGTACCACTCGTAAAGTGATTGAGAGAATGAACCAAGATTTGGAGTCTCATGAACAGATTAAAGGGGTATTGATGATCCAAGACCCGTGGAGTATAGAGAATGGCGTGCTCACACCAACACTCAAGATAAAACGTCATGTGCTTGAACAAAAGTATCATGAAATTGGTCACAACTGGCCGAAAGGCGATCTCGTTGTTTGGGAAGAAGATTTGTAATTATCCTTCCTAACTCACCCCAATATCACCCCTGATGCTGACAAAGTTGCGCATCAGGGGTGATTCTTTTCATACCTTTTCATACTCCGCCCGCTCTAGCTTCACCGCTTATTTTCCTAACTTATTGTCTTATCGATATTTGTATTCTAGTCATTTGGTACTAACCTTTTTTAATACAGGTGCACATGATTTGTTAGCGTAGTTTTGCTTACAACAATATGAAAATGCATGAATCATATGCCGCAGTCTATTCGTTAAATACTTTTATACATCAACGCGTTGAGAACTAGGTTAATAAAAAATCAAAGACTAGACCTACAGGAATATTTGCCATGGAATTCAGTACTCAGCATTTTGTTGTACACCTTTTAAGTCGAGATAATTCATACTCTAGGGTGATTCGCGACTTAATTAAGGTTTCCTTTCCATACGTCAACTTCGTCAATAGCGACCGCTTCACCCAGTTGGATGAAAACAGTCTCAACTCAATCATATTGTTCGACGTACAGACCATGCCATGCCCTAAACGATATGGTATTGCGCCTAACGAACGAGATGAAAAGTGGATCGCCGTTAATGTCAGCTCCCAAACCTCATTAGAGTGGCTAGAAAAAGGCTACTCAGGGCAGATTTGCCATGGACTGGAACTGCTTCCCAAAGCCGTCTCTGCGGTCGCAAATGGCGATGTTTGGTTCCCGCGCCACATCTTAAATAAAGCCATTCATCACTACCAACAGGGGACTGAAAACCCTGTCGTCGCGGCCGAAGAGCTTAGCTCTAAATTCTTGCTTACCAAAAGAGAGAGTGAAGTGTGCAAACTCATGCTTCAAGGCCTCTCTAATACGCAAATCGCAAGACACTCAAATGTGAGTGTGAATACGGTCAAAACTCATGCGTCCAACGTATTGCATAAATTGGATGTGCATTCTCGCTACGAGTTAATGGCGATGGCAAAAGATCAGTTCTAAGCTAACTATAAGAAATAAAAAAGGATTATTGATTAATTCAACATTAGTCAGGGTGTAATCAAATAGAGTTGAAC
This sequence comes from Vibrio sp. 10N.222.52.B12, assembly GCF_002875385.1. Classification (NCBI taxonomy): domain Bacteria; kingdom Pseudomonadati; phylum Pseudomonadota; class Gammaproteobacteria; order Vibrionales; family Vibrionaceae; genus Vibrio; species Vibrio sp. 10N.222.52.B12. The sequence goes on from NZ_MDAW01000117.1 coordinate 45,238, forward strand.
CAAGTTCACCCCTTTTTCACCCTAACTAATAACATCATCTCACCTTTGTCGGTGAGGTTGAGAGACTCCTCCCCTCATAAGCTAGTAGAGCGATGCAACGATATGCATTCATTACTAACGAGGGATTGAGTTATGAAAAAGTTACTTCTTGCTTCAGCTGTAGCTGCAGCTGCTGCTTCACTTTCTTTTGGCGCTTCTGCGGTTCAGTTTAACAACCCAGTAGACTTTACAACGCTGAGCAAAACTGACCAAAAAACGATTCGTATTGAAGGTCGTGTGCCAAAACGTTGTTTACTACGAATCGGTAAGAAAGATGTGAAAAACAATGTTCTGCGTAAAGCAAACAAAGTGCACTCAGATTCGTGGGATAACGGGTTCAACAACAAGAAAGTGTTGGTTGGTAACTTACGCGCTTGGTGTAACTACGGTACTGATTTGGACTTCTCAGTAACTGCTTACAAACTTCGCGGTGTTACTAAACACAATATGGGCATGAAAATTAACTACAAAGTAAAAATTGGCTCTGAAACCGTTGCGAACACTAAAAACCACCATGGCATGGAGCAAATGGCAACTCCGCTTCCATCAGTTGGTGAGCACTTGGTGAACAAGATCAACAAGCATCCAATTTACGTGAAACCTGAAGATTCAGGCTTTGCACGAGCTGGTAAATATAAAGGTCGTATCAAAGTAAGCCTTGCTGCATCAGGTCCAGTAATGCCTTAACCGAACGACATCTTTATAGATAATATCTTTTAAAGGTAAAGGCAAAAAAACTTGGCTCGGTTATCGAGCCAAGTTTGTTATAGGGAGATAAATCTATGGCTAGGATCACCACTCTTCTCTTTTCTTTATTGTTCAGTTCTGTCTTATTTGCTTATGAGGTAAGTCCGATTTACTTAGAGCTTGATGATGTAGGACGGGGTTCCCAAGGGCTTTATAAAGTAACAAATGTAGAAGAAGAGCCCATTCTGCTTGAAGTGAGTGTCTATCAAGCTGATTTCTCTAGTGGGGAGGAAATCTTAACGCCATCAGAAGAGGACTTCTTAGTTCTCCCACCTCAAGCCAAAATCGATGGACAAAAATCACAAACATTCCGCGTCCGTCATATGCCGAAAGGTAACATCAGCCAGACAGTCACCTACCGAATTATCTTTACTCAGATTGAACTTGAAAATCAGGTCGAAGACGAGACGGATGACAGTTCGATCTCAATGCTATTAGAGTTTGCGACCCTTGCCTTCGTTTCACCGGCATCCAGTAAATCCATTCCAAAAGCGTCGATTCAAAATAACCAAGTTGCGTTAACCAACGATGGCAAACGCGTACTGAATATGAACGGGATGGAATTCAATTTCTCCGGAGGCAAGTCAAACGAGACTATCGATTGGGAAGTGTTGAGCAATAAGAGTAGTGCTTATTTAATGCCGGGTAGCACGGTGAAATACGCCCTTCCTAGCAAGTTAGGACAACCAAAGAAAGTCACCGTAAAAACATTAGACTAATGAGGTTTTCATGAAGAATCTCATTATAGGCCTTATCTTCTTGCTGACCTTGCAAACTGCAACTGCTCAAAGTTGGTTATTTCCATTTCCGTTGATATGGGGGGAAAGGACCCTTGGGGAAATCGATGCGTATTCGGATGGGATCACAGTTGGCTCCATCAATGTAGAACAATTGACACAAGCAACTGAGCAATTAGTCAATGCTGGTACGCTCGACGCCCTCCGAAACTTACCAGATGAGTATGTCACGGTCGAGCAATTGAAGCAGATGGGAATAGCAGCAGAATTCAATTCATCAGATCAAAGCATCAACCTCGTGATTGATGAATCCGCAGCGGCTGATTTTCTGCTTTCTTTCGGCAGTAAATACGAGCCTGCGCAATATTCAGAGAGTGCATTTTGGACCATGCAAAACACCTTTAATGCCAGTACTGATTACACCTTGTTTAGCGATTCAGACAGTGAAAATACGCAGACATGGTTAGGAGAATGGTTGGTGAAGGCCAACATAGGTGGGGTTCGTGGTGCCAATATCGACGTCTCGGGTTTTATTACTGATGGCGACGATATTGACTCTGACGTTTATCGTGGGGAGGCAAGACTCTTCTTCGATGAACCGAGCACGCCTTGGCGTTTAACCTTCGGTGATGTGACTCAAACCAGTGCCGGTCATTTACCTAGTACACCGTTAGGCGGCGTTGCATTTGAGCGTTTGTATCAAGACCTTCAACCAACTCGCAATATTCAAAATGGTGGTACACAACCTTTAGTGCTTAACGAAAGTGCTGATGTGGAGATTTACATCAATGATATTTTCCTCACCGAAATCCGACTTCCACCAGGCCGATACACCCTTGATGACCTTCCGCTGGTCTCTGGCACTAATGATGTTCGGTTAGACATCAGTTATCAATCAGGCCGCACAGACACCATTGTTTATAGCCAATTTTTCAATTCTCGCCTACTGCGTGAAGGCATCTCTGATTTTGGATTTTACTCAGGACTGATTTCGACGATTGAGGACAACAACTTCAAATACGATGATGAGCAATGGGTAACGTCTGGGTATTACGATTACGGTATCAGCGATACCTTAACGCTTGGCGTAAACGGCTTGTATCACCCAGATGGGCAACAACTTGGTGTTATCGCTACCATTGGTTCAGATTGGGGGAATTTGGGGTTAAGGGCCTCCGCTCAAAACAACAAACCCAATGATGAAACTGGCAGCATTTACAGCCTGGATTACTCTCATCAACTTTGGGGAACGGACAGTTATGGCTCACCAAACTTTCGCTTAGGTGCTGAATATCAAGATCAGTATTTTTCACTGCCTTGGCAAATTGGCCCTTCAGCGACAGGGTTACGAGTGTTCTCTAACTACGTATTTACCATTACGGATGATCTCAATCTCATCTTAACTGGGGACTATCGTGATTTTGAAGAAGAGGAAATTGAATGGCTAGTTTCGTCAGAAATTGCGTGGCAATGGTATAGCCTCTCGCTCTCTGCTGGTGTAGAAAAAGAGGAGAACCCAAACGACAATATTGATGAAACGCGCTTCACCTTCTCCGCGGATTGGGATTGGAATTCGGTTTCTGGGGAATATAACGCCAATGTTTCCTATTCGAATGAGCCTGATACTTATCGAGCACAATTCCAACGTCCATCCGATGATTACACTGGCAGCTATGGCTATGCTATGACCGCGGAAGGCGATGCAGATTCACAAACCTATTCCGTTGAAGGCGATTATGTTGCCAACCGATTTATTGCCGATGCCAAGGTCTCCCACCTAGAGTTTGATAACGCAGACAGTTACCAAACGGCTTCCGTTCGCGCGAGTACGGCATTGACATTAGCAGACGGTAACTTGGCGTGGTCGCGCCCAATAAATGGCCCAGTTGCGATTGTCGCAGTTCATGAGTCACTAAACGCAGACGTCGAGATCAATGCTGTCGCGGATGATCCCGCAGAAGCCATATCAACTTCTACAATAAATAATGCGGTTCAATTGTCTGGTGGGCATCAGTTATCCAGCATTTACATCAACGTACCGGATGCTCCTGTCGGCTATGACTTTGGCGACCACGAGTACAACATCACGCCAGGGTCACAGACTGGTCATCTAATAAAAATAGGGTCAGCAGCATCGAAAACCATCATTGGTACGATTGAACTTAGCCAGAATAAACCATTAAAACTATTCCAAGGTCAGTTAGTTGGACAACAGAAAACGTATGAATTTTTCACTAACCGATCAGGTAGATTTGTTGTAGAAGGCGTTGCGCCGGGCGATTACACCATCATGATAGATGGCTTCTCCCCAACGAAACTGAACGTCCCTGATACAAATGAAAATCTGATTTATCTACCCACTTTACTTATTAAAGAGGGATAAACAATGAAACACCTAATCAAACTCTCAGTGCTTGGTTTTGCCCTACTTTCCCATTCAGTCTGGGCGGAATGCAGTGGCAAATGGACGCTCAATGTCGACAGAAGTAACGTCGAATTTAAACGCGATTTAGGCGCTTATATACCCGTCTACCTTGAACTCTCAAGAGACATCCAACGCTGCCGCTTTCCGATGGCCATGGTCTCGGTTAACAATAAGCAATCTAGCTACTTGAGCTCAATAAGTGGAAACCTACCCCTGACGATCTTAGACAAAAACTTTCGTCAATTAAGCCACTTTCCTAATAAAGGGTTCCAACTTCCACTTGATAATAGCCAGAGAACCAAGTTTTGGATTAAAGTCCCAGAGGCCAAAACATCTGCCTCTGGGAATTATACCGGCCTGCTAGAAGCCTCCATTTCACTAGATAGAAAAGAAGAGACCAAGAATGCAAAAGTAAAACTAAAGGTACCCGCCTTTGTCGCATTTAACTCTGCACCGAATACTCCCAACCTTCAGCGCTCCGGCAATTCAGGTTATCGCTTCCAGTTAGGTGAACTTGAATCCAACCGAACCTACCGGTCTGATTTTGATCTTCTGTCTAATTCAAACGTTCGCTTGGTCATTAAACAAAAATATGGTGAGTTAAAACAAAAGTCAGAACCAGACTTTACGATTCCCTATACCCTCAAGTTTAACCATACCCAGGTAAACCAGAAGTCGGTTTATACCTTCTCTAATAATGAAGATACTAAGCGGTGGGGTTTACCTCTCGAAGTAACGCTAGGCAATATTGATTTTGCCCGTGCGGGAAGATACCAAGACACGATTACGGTAGAAGTGAAAGCGATGCCTTAAAGTGAAACCACCAAGTACAAAGCCAGCGGTGAATTGCCCGTTGGCTTTTTCTTTAGCTAGCGTTCAATCTCGCCAAAACGGTTTCTGAATTTCCTTTTGTACTTCACTTTCGTTGTAACCAATATCATCCAAAAGATGCTTATTACCTTTGCGCTCCCACTGGTTACCTGAAACGACCAAAAGCACTGTCGTTTAGCCAGTGGATAAAAGAAGAGATTGCTGAATTTGAAAAGACCACGGTTAAAGACTTTGAGACCATAACCTTGGCTCAATAAAACTAAGATTTAATGACGAGCCCAGCAACAAGTGCTGTTGATAGAAAGTGAGAGAACAGATAGTAAAAAGCCCCGCACTAGGCGGGGCTTTGAGATTTTAAAGAGTTAACTTAAGAATTACTTCTTACCGTCACGCTCTTTAACTTCTGCGATTACTTGCTCAGCAACGTTTGCTGGACATGCTGAGTAGTGTGCGAACTCCATAGAGAACTGACCACGACCAGAAGTGATAGTACGTAGGTGACCGATGTAACCAAACATTTCTGATAGAGGAACGTCAGCTTTAATACGAACACCTGTAGTACCAGCTTGTTGGTCTTTGATCATACCACGACGACGGTTAAGGTCACCGATTACGTCACCAACGTTGTCTTCTGGAGTGAACACGTCAACGTTCATGATTGGCTCAAGAAGTTGCGCGCCTGCTTTAGGCATAGACTGACGGAATGCACCTTTCGCTGCGATTTCGTAAGCGATTGCTGATGAGTCAACTGCGTGGAAACCACCGTCGAATAGTTCAACTTCAACGTCTAGAGTTGGGAAGCCAGCTAGAACACCAGTATCCATCATTGACGCAAAGCCTTTCTCAACTGCAGGCCAGAATTCTTTAGGTACGTTACCACCAACAACTGTTGATTTAAACGTGAAGCCAGAGTTTGGCTCACCTGGTTTGATACGGTAATCGATCTTACCGAACTGACCAGAACCACCAGACTGTTTCTTGTGCGTGTAGCTATCTTCAACTGGTTTAGTGATAGTTTCACGGTAAGCTACCTGTGGAGCACCTACTTCTAGCTCAACGCCGTAAGTACGCTTAAGGATGTCTACCTTGATGTCTAGGTGAAGTTCACCCATACCTTTCAGGATAGTTTCACCTGAATCTTCATCAGTCTCAACTTGGAATGATGGATCTTCTGCAACCATTTTACCGATCGCGATACCCATTTTCTCAGTAGAACCTTTGTCTTTTGGAGAAACAGCAATAGAGATTACTGGTTCTGGGAAGATCATAGCTTCTAGAGTACATTCGTGCTTAGGATCACATAGAGTGTGACCAGTTTGAACGTTCTTCATACCTACTACAGCGATGATGTCACCAGCTTGAGCTTCAGTAAGTTCGTTACGTTCGTCAGCTTGCATCTCACACATACGACCGATACGCTCAGTCTTACCAGTTGCAGAGTTAAGGATTGTGTCACCCTTCTTCATGCGACCAGAGTAGATACGGATAAATGTTAGTGCACCAAAACGGTCGTCCATGATCTTGAACGCAAGTGCTTTTAGTGGCGCGTCAGCGTCTACTGTAGCTACTTCACCTGTTGCTTCACCAGTTTCTGGATCTGTTAGAGGCTGAGGATCAACTTCGTTTGGAGCTGGTAGGTAATCTACAACAGCGTCAAGGATAAGTTGCATGCCTTTGTTTTTGAATGCAGAACCACAGAACGTTGGGAAGAACGCTAGATCACGAGTACCTTTACGGATACAAGTTTTTAGTTGATCGATAGTCGGCTCTTCGCCTTCCATGTAAGCTTCCATTAGGTCGTCGTCTTGCTCTACAGCAGTTTCAACTAGCTCTTCACGGTACTGTTCTAGGTCATCAAGCATGTCCGCAGGAACGTCTTGGATTTCGTAGTTTTCTGGTAGACCTGTGTCATCCCAAACGTAAGCTTTACGGTTTAGTACGTCTACAACACCAACGAAATCGTCTTCACGACCAATTGGTAGAGTCATAACTAGTGGGTTTGCACCTAGTACGTTCTTAACTTGGTCAACAACGTTGAAGAAGTCTGCACCCATACGGTCTAGTTTGTTTACGAAGATCAGACGAGCAACTTCTGAGTCGTTCGCGTAACGCCAGTTTGTTTCTGACTGAGGCTCAACACCACCAGAACCACAGAATACACCGATACCACCGTCAAGAACTTTAAGTGAACGGTATACTTCAACTGTAAAGTCTACGTGTCCAGGAGTGTCGATTACGTTCAGGCGGTGACCGTTCCACTCACAAGTTACTGCTGCAGACTGGATTGTAATACCACGCTCAGCTTCTTGTTCCATGAAGTCAGTTGTAGACTCGCCGTCGTGTACTTCACCAGTCTTATGGATTTTACCAGTAAGCTTCAGGATACGCTCAGTTGTGGTAGTTTTACCCGCATCAACGTGCGCGAAAATACCAATGTTTCTGTATTTTGATAAATCAGTCATTGTCTTACTCTGTTAATAAGGTATAAAGTGCGCGCAGAGTATATCACAATCTGTCAAGACGGATACCTTTGCGTGCCATTGGAACAAAAAAAATTTTAACGTCGATTTTCCACCCTCAAATAATAGTCAAACTTCGCAATTTGTGTGCTTAATTCAAGAATAATGAGGATGGGTTCAACATTATTGTTACCCCTTAAATTGGGGCACAAGATGGCATTTACAACTCATCAAATGCTTCGATGGCCTCCGAGAGTTTTTTCACACCATGGATTTGCATACCAGGAATTCCGCCCTTAGGCATATTCGCCGCTGGCACTATCGCTTTCTTAAAGCCGTGTTTAAATGCTTCATTTAAACGCTCTTGGCCACTTGGTACTGGGCGAATCTCACCCGCCAAGCCAACCTCACCAAACACGACAACATCTTTCGGTAACGGGCGATCGCGGAAACTCGATAAAAGCGCCATAACTAACGCAAGGTCAGCACTGGTTTCTGTCACTTTTACACCACCGACGACATTCACGAACACATCTTGGTCTGCCATTTGAAGACCACCATGCTTATGCAGTACCGCTAATAATAAAGACAGGCGGTTTTGTTCTAGGCCAACCGCAACACGACGTGGGTTTGCCAATTGTGAGTAGTCCACTAGCGCTTGAATCTCTACTAATAGAGGACGCGTACCTTCCCACACCACCATAACGGAAGAACCCGATGTTTCCTCTTCACCACGGGATAGGAAAATCGCCGAAGGGTTATTGACCTCTTTCAGTCCCTGTCCCGTCATAGCAAATACGCCAAGCTCGTTCACAGCACCGAAACGGTTTTTATGGCTACGCAAAGTACGGAAGCGGCTGTCAGTGCCACCATCGAGCAGAACTGAACAGTCAATAATGTGCTCAAGTACTTTCGGGCCGGCAAGGGTACCATCTTTTGTTACGTGACCAACAATAAAGACGGCGACATTGTTTTGCTTTGCGTATCTCGTTAATGCCGTTGCTGATTCACGTACCTGCGCTACACTGCCCGGTGACGACTGAACGTCAGACACGTGCATAACTTGAATCGAGTCGATAACCATAATGCGAGGTTGCTCTTTCTCGGCGATTTGGCAAATTTTATCGACGTTCGTTTCCGACAACATCTTTAGATGGTCTTTCGGCAGCCCAAGGCGAGAGGCTCGCATCGCGACTTGCTGCAAAGACTCTTCACCCGTCACATACAAGGTTGGCATTTGAGAAGAGAGTAAGCACATGGTTTGCAGTAATAAGGTCGACTTACCCGCACCAGGGCTACCACCAATCAAAATCGCAGCGCCAGGAACAACACCACCGCCTAGAACCCGGTCTAGTTCTTTAAAACCACTGGTGAATCTTGGGACTTCTTGTAAATCGATTTCCGATAAGGTTTGAACTTTCGATTCTGTTGCTGAACCAGCATAACCACTCAAGCGTTCATTGCGCGCAACCGTCGGAGAGGCTGCAATACGAACTTCAGTAATCGTATTCCACGCGCCACATGCGTTACATTGCCCCTGCCAACGCGGGAAGTCTGCGCCACAATCATTACAAACATACGCTCGTTTTGCTTTCGCCATGATGCCTCGATTTTTTCAACACTCGGTTTTTTCAACAAATGTGACCAAGCACAGCCATGTCAGACCTTATATGAGCAGAACTATTGATATACTCAAGTTTTGCTTTGCTTAGCCGATATAATTCGAATAACGACATACTTTAACAGAAATAATGCAGCAATCTGAAATTCTCTCGCTCGCAGAACGCCTCATCCCTGTTTATGGCGCTGATGACTTTGATTTCGTCCTGGGTCAATTGACTGAAGGAGAGCCACCATCGGCCAAAATTCTAGTAAAGATGGAGCTCAACCGTGTCATGGCTCCTTGTAAAAAGAGCATTGATTTGCGAGGTCGAGTGAAAGGTGAATGTCGTGAATACTTATTAGATGGCATTCCACATTGGCTGGATGATGTCGCCTTTAACGCTTACCACAAGAACCTGAAAAAGTACGGTGTTTACACCGAGGGCATGTGGGAGGCTTTGGTCAACACACGCAATAACTTCCGTGTGATGAGCAAAAATAATGGTAAGAGTGAAGAACGATCGCTGACCGATCCGAAAAGCCCTTTTCTTGCAGAGCCTGTGCACCTTGGGTATGACCTAAAACGTCAAGAGAAGCGTTTAAAAGTACAGTCCCAAGTGGAAATCGTTCGTTCAAAAGAACAAGTGATCCATGGGTTGAGCATCGACCTTTCTTGTTCGGGGGCGAAATTCAAAGTCCCTAGCGCTTTTAAATACAGTCTGGGAGAAGTCATTCAGGTGACTTTTACTGAGTTTGCGAGCAAGTCTCAGGTCGCTGGCATTGAAAAGCCAATGACCTATCGTGTTCTGGCCGTAGATGATTGTTATGAAAATGACTCGATTCGCTACCTAAGAACGATTCGCCTGACGGAAACCAACATCATCGCTCGTGTGATTGACGAAGCACTAAACAGTGCAGCAAAACGAGCTCGTCATGACAACCAAGATAAAATCATTCGCGCTCGAACTCGTGGTTACGAACACATTGCTCTCAAGCACACGAGCAATCTACCTCTGTTCTTCGAAGGTAGCGAACTTAAGTTAGCCATGTTAACGCCAAATAACCAAAAGTTATGGCAGTACTGGCACGATGAACGTAATCAGCAAGTATTTGGTTCGTTGTTCCATGAGCAAAGAATGGCATCGCTTATTACGCCAGGAGTTAAAGGAACAACCAATGTGCTTTATTCCTTTACCCATGAGCATGAAAATAAAACCTACTTCTATTCAATGCTCCGTCCAGAAGCGACTAGAGAACAACGCCAACTGTTTTGGCACTTAGGTGCAAAACGTTCAAGTTGGCGTGCGTTCCGTATTTCAATTTTTGAACTCTCTGAACAAGAGAAAAATGACCTTGCAGCGTTCTCTTCTGAGCTTGCTGAAAGCTCACAAAGACTAACACATGTCGGTATTTTGCAAGAGATCGCTGATGATAAATCCGGTCAAGATTACCTACTGACGGAGAAACCTCGTGTTCCTGCGAACACATTAAATTCATTTCGTCAGCCGAGGAAGATCATTGGTAGTCCTAAAGGTATCTATTTCGATGCGCAATCACGTCGCAAGGAACCTCGCTACCGTTTCAAAACGCCGTTGGTATTGGATGCTGGCAACCTAAAAGCCGCTGGTTTCACCATGGATATTTCCAAACGTGGCTTGGGCATCAGGTTAGATGAACCTACTGCGCTGCGTTCAGGGCAAGAGGTTCACATCAATTTCCGTGAGTTGCAGCTCTACGATAAGAAACTGCCCCTATCCGAGGTACCTTATCGTATTATTCGAGTGAGTCCTGATGGCCGCAGTGTGCAAATGGTGATAGACGAAGACAGCAAAACCATGCGTGTGATTGCTTTCTTTAATAGCATTATTGAACACAACCAAGACAAACTCATTCAACAAAAAGAGGTGCTACCAAGTAACCCACTGCTAGAAAGGCTGCACAGCGTGTTACTTTCTCGTACCTTGAGTACTCCGATCTTTATTAGTAAAAGTGCCACCTCTTCGGTTAAAACACCAGTGATAGGGGTGAACTTCCCACTTCCAAAACACATCGAGTTGTACGCTCGCTTGGGCCACAATCAACTGTTCTCGCTAGAACCTCTGTTTAAGGGTCGCTCCAGCACATTGATTGCCGACCCCATCAAGCGTATCGATGGCGCACAAGCAAGACATCAAGACATTTATATCAGCCTGATGAAGGTAGGCAGCAAGATCACGGGCCTCGAGTCTAAACTGCACCAAGATTTCACCAGTGTGAAAGAGCGCATTCAATTTATTAAGAAAGCGCGCATGATGGGCGAGTTCTACGCCACACGTATTTCAACCGCGCCGATCTTTGATCCAATGACCTCTTTGCTGCGCCAAGATTTGAGCGACCTGACTCAATTTGGTGTCCATCAAGCCAGCAAGTTAGAAAAAGAACTGACTGCTCTCGTCGGTTACAGTGAGTTTGAAGACATCACGGAAGAGGTCGTCGTCAGGCTTGAACTCACCGAATAAAGAAACACCGCCAACTATAGGCGGTGTTTTCTATTGGTCGGTCTTAAACCTTGAGCTTATGGCTTTGCTTGCCAGCTGATTTTCTGTTGCTTAACCAAAGCGCCTGACAGAATGCATAACACTCCACCGAGCCCCGCAAATCGAACTGATGTCTGCGCTTGTTGTTCTACCTTTGGTTTCGCATGATAAGCAATACCTAGCCCTGCTGCAGACATCATCACCAAGTCATTAGCTCCATCGCCTACGGCCACTGTATTGTGTTGTTCAATGTCATACTCTTCTGCAAGTTCAACCAAGATATCCGCTTTTGTTTGTGCAGAGACAACATCGCCAAGTACCTGACCGGTCAACTTGCCATCGATAATTTCCAATTGGTTCGATTGAGCAAAGTCCAAGCCAACTTTGTCTTTGATGAAATCAGAAAAATAAGTAAAGCCACCGGAAGCAATCGCCGTCTTCCAACCTAATGCTTTAAAGGTCGCAATCAGCGCTTCAAAGTCAGGCATAAATGGCAGTTGGCTACGTACTTGTTCCAAAATCGCTTCATCGGAACCTTTCAGTTTACCCACGCGCTGACGCAAACTTTGTTCGAAATCCAACTCCCCTTGCATGGCTCGTTCGGTGACTTCTGCCACTTCTTCACCAACGCCTGCCAGCTTAGCGATTTCATCAATACACTCGATTTGAATCGCCGTCGAATCCATATCGAAAACCACCAGCCCTGGCGTAGAGAGATCCGGCACTTCATTAAGCGACGCATAATCAAGGTTAAGGTTCTTCAAAATGATTTCGTGCTCTGGAGTGAGTTGCCCAGCCATCAATGCAACTTCATACTGCCCAACTTTCCAAGTGTCTAAGATTGGATTGTAGAAACCAGTAAAAAAATCGATGTCTTCGAAGTTACGGGGCTCAAGATGTTCACCAAACACAATCCAGTTAGCCTTGGCTTTATCAAGCTGGGTGGCAAAGCGAGTTTCGGGTAGTCGTTTTAAAAGAGTCGTATGCCTTCTGATAGGCAAGCTTTTTGACGCGTCCATGTATATAATCCCTTGTGACTTTGCTAAAACGTTACCTCAACAAGCTAAAAAGGCAAGTCTTTGTTTTGTTTTGAATGGACGAGTAAACAGCATGAGTGAATCCCTGTTCTCAGTGAGGAATGCCCTACGAATCCTAGCGCTGATCCTGCTATGCGTGATGCTATTTATCACCATAAAAAACAGTGTCGTGATAAGTAAGGACAACGAGAAGATTCAAGCACAGCAGCTTGAAACACTGACAAAAGTTTTGATTTCGCAAGCGTCGTTATCCGCTAGTGAAATGATCATAAATAAAGATCAAGAAAGTCTACTTAAGTTAACCAACCAACTTGCGCAAGACCGTTTAGTATTTGATGCCACCATCTATGATGCGCAAGGTGTACGTTTGGCTTCCAGTGAAGAGGCGCTTTCGGTACGTGAAGTGCTAGGATTAGATACACCGCTGGCGACAGCCTCTATCGGGCGCCAACAATTGGTCGAGCCCGTATCGGCTGATGGCGCTGTGATTGGTTTTGTTCGCGTGACCTTTGAAACAGGTCGTGTAACAGCGATCTCTGATCACCATTACCGCAAGAGTGATCGCTACATGTACATGATGGTTCTGATGAGCTTTGTGTGCGGCATGCTGTTCATTATGATTTTACGCAGACAACCAATCCGCCGTAAAAAAGGTGAAAACCTGTTACTGACAAAGTAGCTCTCATTCGATCTCGGATAAAAAAACAGCCCGCACAATGCGGGCTGTTTTTGTAATGCTTTAAAGCGAAAAGAACGCTATCCCTTCGTCTTACTCTTCATCGCCTAGTAGTACTGAATCAAGCGCAATCAACATCATATCGTTGAACGTATTTTGACGCTCTTCAGATGTGGTTTGCTCGCCAGTTTTGATGTGGTCAGAAACAGTACAGATAGTCAGAGCTTTCGCGCCGTACTCTGCTGCAACGCCGTAGATACCTGCCGCTTCCATTTCCACACCTACGATACCGTACTTGTCCATTACGTCGAACATTTCTGGATCTGGCGTGTAGAACAGCTCTGCAGAGAATAGGTTACCTACTTTCACATCTACGCCGCGAGCTTTTGCTGCTTCTTCTGCTGCACGAACCATTTTGTAGTCAGCGATAGCGGCAAAGTCATGACCTTTGAAACGAATGCGGTTCACTTTAGAGTCTGTACATGCGCCCATACCGATCACAACATCACGTACTTTGATGTCTTCGTTCACAGCGCCACAGCTACCTACACGGATCACTTTCTTCACGCCGAAGTCTTTGATTAGCTCAGTCACGTAGATTGAACAAGATGGGATACCCATACCATGGCCCATTACTGAGATCTTACGGCCTTTGTAAGTGCCTGTGTAACCAAACATATTACGAACGTCACACACTTGAACAACATCTTCAAGGAAAGTCTCTGCGATGTATTTTGCACGTAGTGGGTCACCCGGCATTAGAACGACGTCTGCGAAAGCACCCATTTCTGCGTTGATATGTGGAGTTGCCATGTTTCTTTTCCTTAACCTGTCTCTAGCGATCCGCGCTGCTGTTGGCGGTTTTGGCTAGAATATTCTCATTTCCGACAAGCAACATTTTCATGCTGCGAACATAAAACTAGGAGCATGATGCTCCTAGTTTTCAAAACCTAAATAATTATAGGAAGTTCTTACCGTAATCCATTGGGGAAATACCGAAGTACGTTGCCAATGTTTGACCGATATCAGCAAAGCTGTCACGACGGCCTAGTGAACCTGCTGGTACTTTCTTACCGTAAACAATCACTGGGATGTGCTCACGAGTGTGGTCTGTACCTGGCCATGTTGGGTCACAGCCGTGATCTGCCGTGAGGATAAGCACATCGTCTTCTTCCATAATATCCAGCACTTCGTTGATACGACCATCGAAGTACTCAAGTGCCGCGGCGTAACCTGCTACATCACGACGGTGACCGTAAGCTGAATCGAAGTCCACGAAGTTAGTGAATACGATCGTATTGTCACCCGCTTCTTTGATTTGCTCTAGTGTTGCTTCGAACAAGGCAGGGATACCTGTCGCTTTCACTTTCTTCGTGATACCGCAGTTTGCGTAGATATCCGCAATCTTACCGATAGAAACCACGTTGCCTTGCTTCTCTTCAACAAGTTTCTGTAGAACCGTTGCTGATGGTGGCTCAACAGAAAGGTCACGACGGTTACCTGTACGCTCGAATTGACCTTTACCTGCACCAACGAATGGACGCGCGATAACACGACCGATGTTGTAATCTTCTAGCTCTTCACGTGCAATTTGGCAAAGCTCTAGTAGGCGGTCTAGACCGAATGTCTCTTCATGACATGCGATTTGGAATACAGAGTCAGCTGATGTATAGAAGATTGGCTTGCCAGTCTTCATGTGCTCTTCACCCAGATCGTCAAGAACTTGAGTTCCCGATGCGTGGCAGTTACCTAGGAAACCGTCCAGACCAGCACGCTCAAGAATGCGGTCAGTCAGCTCTTTCGGGAAGCTGTTCGCTTTGTCAGTGAAGTAACCCCAATCAAACAGAACAGGAACACCTGCGATTTCCCAGTGACCTGACGGCGTGTCTTTACCTGAAGAAAGCTCTGCTGCGTGACCGTACGCACCGATGATCTCTGCGTCTGCATCTAGACCAGGAGCAAAACGACCTGTTGACTCTTTATGTGCCATTGCCAAACCCAGTTTAGATAGGTTTGGAAGACGAAGCGCGCCTTCACGTTTATCGTTGTTTGCTAAGCCTTGTTCACACTGGTCAGCAATATGACCAAGCGTGTCCGAACCTACGTCACCAAATTGCTTCGCATCAGCGGTTTCGCCGATACCGAATGAGTCTAGTACTAAAATAAATGCTCTTTTCATTGCTCGTTCCTTAGGCCCACTCGGCTTCTAATTATGATTGAGTAGGCCTTGTGTAATTACTTGTTCGATTAAAGATCTTCTGCACGGATTTGGCGGTAGACCTCTGGCGTTGGTGTGTATTCACCGCCTACTTTAATTGCGCTGCGAAGCGCTTTTGCCGCTTCTTCCCACTGCTCTTCTGTGCGAGCATGGATCACCGCTAAAGGCTTGTCACTGTCCGCTACTTCACCTAAACGAATGAAGTTATCAAAACCAACCGCGTAGTCGATCTCGTCTGTTGCTACACGACGACCACCGCCCATAGAAACCACAGCCATGCCGATTGCACGAGTATCCATCGCAGATACAACGCCCGTTTCAGTTGCGTATACTGGTTTGATGATTTCCGCTTTCTCTAGGTAATTATCGTAGTTTTCTACGAAATCTGCTGGGCCACCTAGACCGGCGATCATCTTACCGAAGCACTCAGCCGCTTTGCCGTTATCTAGTGCTTCCATCAATTTCGCACGTGCGTCTTCTGTGTTCTCAGCCAGTTTGCCAAGTACTAACATTTCAGCACATGAAGCCATGGTTACTTCAAGTAGACGAGGGTTACGGTATTCACCTGTTAGGAAACGAACCGCTTCGCGTACTTCCACTGCGTTACCCGCAGAAGAGGCCAATACTTGGTTCATGTCCGTTAGGATAGCGGTTGTCTTAGTACCAGCACCGTTTGCTACTGCTACGATTGATTTTGCTAGCTCTTCAGACGCTTCGTAAGTTGGCATGAATGCGCCAGAACCTACTTTTACGTCCATCACTAGAGATTCAAGACCTGCAGCAAGCTTCTTCGATAAAATCGACGCCGTGATCAGTGAAATATTATCTACTGTCGCTGTGATATCGCGAGTCGCGTAAACGCGCTTATCCGCTGGTGCTAGGTCACCCGTTTGACCGATAATTGCCACACCTGCGTCTTTGGTTACTTGACCAAATACGTCGTTTGTCGGTGTGATGTTGTAGCCAGGAATAGACTCAAGCTTATCCAGCGTACCGCCCGTATGGCCAAGACCACGACCAGAGATCATAGGTACGAAACCACCGCATGCAGCCACCATTGGACCAAGCATTAGAGAAGTCACGTCACCCACACCACCAGTAGAGTGCTTATCGACAATTGGACCACCAAAATTCATGTGGCTCCAATCGATAACCATACCTGAATCACGCATTGCACAGGTTAGTGCGATACGCTCTGGCATCGTCATTTCATTGAAGAAGATTGTCATAGCAAAAGCGGCGATCTGGCCTTCAGATACACTGTTGTTTGCTACGCCTTGAATAAAGAAGTTGATTTCGTCGGCTGTTAGAACTTCGCCGTCACGTTTTTTACGAATGATTTCTTGTGGTAAATACATTAGTGCCTCCCAAGCTCATAATGAGCCATGGTAAAAGTAGGATAGAAGAGGTTTGGTAGCACCAAAGCTGGTGCTACCGTTCAGACGCTTTTTTTGGAATTAGTACGCTGTTGGATCAGCGACTTGGTCCGATACTTCTAATGTATTTAGTAGGTTTGTTAGCAGGCTAGACGCACCGAAACGGTAGTGACGAGCATCAACCCAGTTGTCACCAAGGATTTCATCAGCCATTGCTAGGTATGACGCTGCATCTTCAGCAGTACGCACACCACCTGCTGGTTTGAAACCAACAGATTCTGCAACACCCATATCACGAATAACTTCAAGCATCATGCGAGCGTATTCTGGTGTTGCGTTTACTGGCACTTTACCAGTTGAAGTTTTAATGAAGTCAGCACCTGCTTCGATACAGATTTGAGATGCTTTCTTGATTAGCGCTTCTTCTTTTAGTTCACCTGTTTCGATG
The DNA here is from genome assembly GCF_002875385.1 of Vibrio sp. 10N.222.52.B12. Lineage (NCBI taxonomy): Bacteria > Pseudomonadati > Pseudomonadota > Gammaproteobacteria > Vibrionales > Vibrionaceae > Vibrio > Vibrio sp. 10N.222.52.B12. Next base: position 62,349 of record NZ_MDAW01000117.1, read on the forward strand.
ATCACTTTAAGAAGGATATCACCACAAGCTTCTTTACATTGCTTAACTAGTTCGAAGCCAACTTTCTCGTTACCCGCCATTAGAGCGCGGTATGGGAAAACTACGTCTACTTCGTCTGCACCGTAAGCAACCGCCGCTTTTGTTTCAGCAACAGCGATGTCGATATCGTCGTTACCGTGTGGGAAGTTCGTTACAGTCGCAATGCGAACTTCTGGCGTACCTTGCTCACGAAGTGTCTTCTTAGCAATAGGAATAAAGCGAGGGTAAATACAGATTGCAGCTGTGTTGCCTACTGCAGTTTTCGCGTCATGACATAGCGAGATCACTTTTGCATCAGTGTCATCATCATTTAGCGTAGTAAGGTCCATAAGTTTCAGTGCACGTAGCGCTGCTGCTTTTAAATCGCTCATTTCTATCTCCGATCAATATTCAAAAAATTCACTACTCAGCTTCACATCACTTCTCTAACTATAATCAACAAGTAGAGACAGCGTGAGATTTTAGCTAAGCAGTCTATTAATGAACGGACTTGGTTCCCTGAAGACTCGGCATATACTGCGAAAAATCATATACCAATTGCTATCCTTGTCACCGCACAGTACCAGTTTGGCCTATGGCACAACAATCTATGATTGCGGTGTCTTTAATATCACATCACACAATAAAACGCTTGTGGGAACTGATATTGGAGGGCAATTCATTTGCCCATCGAGTATGTAATATTCACTCTGTGATTAAGTGGTTGTCAGAACCACCATTTCATGATTACTACATTATAGAGTTTCACCGCAAAACTGTAGCACCAAATAGAGCGCAAACGGTTTGTATCTCAAAATTTCCCAGCCCCTATTCCATCGACTGCGTAAGCGAATTGCATCGACCTACATACGATAAAATTTTCAGGCCTGAAAAACGAAAAATGCCCCGCAGCAATCTCTTGCTACAGGGCATGATTTAAAACGGCGTCTATATATTAAGAACCGATTCTAATTATAGTGCTGCAAGGCTAAGGCAGAAGCCTGCAATAGTCGCTGCCATTAGGTTAGACAACGTACCAGCAAGAACTGCTTTAATACCCATGCGAGCGATATCTGAACGACGGTTTGGTGCAAGGCTACCTAGACCACCAAGTAGAATCGCGATAGAAGAAAGGTTCGCGAAGCCACATAGTGCGAATGAGATGATAGCTGTTGTCTTAGCAGACATTACTTCACCAGTTGCTGCAACAACTTGAGCGCCTTCACCTAGGTAAGGTGTGAAGTTCAAGTATGCAACAAATTCGTTGATTACTAGTTTCTGACCGATGAATGAACCAGCAACAACTGCTTCGTCCCATGGAACACCGATTAGGAATGCTAGTGGAGAGAACGCGTAACCTAGGATAAGTTCTAGTGTTAGTTCAGGCATACCGAACCAACCACCGATGCCACCTAGCATACCGTTAACTAGAGCAATCAAACCAACGAATGCGATTAGCATTGCACCTACGTTTAGCGCAAGTTGTAGACCAGAAGCCGCACCGCCCGCTGCTGCGTCGATTACGTTGGCTGGTTTGTCGTCGCCACCGTCCATTGCTTCTTCGATATCTTCGTGAGGCTTATCAGTCTCTGGGTGAAGAATCTTAGCGAACAGTAGACCACCTGGTGCAGCCATGAATGATGCTGCTACTAGGTATTCTAGTGGAACACCCATAGATGCGTAACCTGCTAGTACACCACCAGCAACAGACGCTAGACCACCACACATTACCGCGAATAGCTCAGATTGAGTCATTTTTGGAACGAACGGACGAACAACTAGAGGCGCTTCTGTTTGACCTACGAAAATGTTAGCTGCTGCTGACATTGATTCCGCACGAGATGTGCCAAGCGCTTTCTGTAGTGCACCACCAAGAATCTTGATAACCCACTGCATAACGCCAATGTAGTAAAGAACTGAAATCAGTGCAGAGAAGAAGATCAGTGTAGGAAGAACGCGGAATGCGAAGATGAAACCGCCGCCGCCGAATACTTCGAACATCTTGTCAGAAACAAGACCACCGAATAGGAAAGATGAACCATCGTTACCGTAGTTGATAACGTTAGATACACCAGTAGAGAAACCGTTTAGTAGATCACGGCCCCAAGGTACGTAAAGAACAAATGCACCTAGGATAAATTGGATAGCAAATGCGCCACCCACAGTTCTAAAGTTGATAGCTTTTCGGTTATTAGAAAATGCAAATGCAATAGCAAGAAGCACTACCATACCGACTAGGCTCATAAACAGGCTCATAGTTTATGACTTCCTTATAAGTTATTTATTGGCGTGTTACAAAATGGAGCTATAAAGCGGGGGCAATTATACTCATCCCGAATCAATTAAAGTAATGCCACCCTCACACTTTCTTATAAGATTCATCATTGATTCACTCTCGTTTGTGAGTTATCTCACAATAAGAAGGGAAACGTTTTCGCTTTTAAACACCATCTTTAGATTTTATTCACATATAGAGAAGGCAGAATTGCTATTTTCCCATAGCTGAGACGCAATCGATTGCTTGTTTTCTATATGCAACGCAGACAGCTCATTTAAGACATAAATGAGTTTTGAAGGGTGATTCGGTTCGCCCTGATAGCCAAGTATAGGCATATCTGGAGCATCGGTTTCGAGTACAAGATGTTGCAGTGGTAACCTTTGAATCGCGTCGCGTGTTTTGTTCGCTCTTGGGTAGGTAATTGTGCCCCCAACTCCGATAAGAAAACCTAATCGAACCCACTCCATCGCCTGTTGATAACTGCCAGAGAAAGCATGCAACACACCACCTTTCGGCAACTTAGCAGCTTTGACCATTTGGATGAGACGATTGTGTGCTTTTCGGCTGTGTAAAATAACGGGTAGTTCGAATCGTTTTGCCAGTTTGAACTGTAATTTGAGCGCCTGCTCTTGAAGCTCGGCGGGAACCTTGATAGCAAAGTCTAAACCACACTCCCCTATCGCAACGCATTGTCGGTTGCGTGAGGAAAGCAGAGATTCGAGCTCAGGAACAAACTGCTCAAACTCTTGTTGTAGAAAATAGGGATGAAAACCCAGCGCGTAATAAAGGTGAGAGTATTGATTGGCCAGCTCTTGAATACGAGCCCAGTTACTCGGCCCGATAGACGGAATCAAGATACGCTCTACCCCTTGCTCACGAGCGAGGTCGACTTGGTGAGTAAAATCCTGTTGAAAGACGTCAAAGTCAAAATGGCAGTGGGTATCAAACAGTTTCATTATTTGCTTTCCCTTGCTCTGCTTTTTTAGCAGGCTCGTCTTCATGAACTGGGTCTTGTTTATACGGCACACAACTGCGCTTTTGATCAGGCGTCAGCCCCATCTCTTTGCACCAATCGTCATAGCGTTTGAGCCCTTTCTTAAACCAGTCCATCACACTCCCTTTTTAGCTAATAGAATTCGCGTTGCGCCAAATAAAAAGCCGCCGTTAGCTAAGTGTATAGCTAACGGCGGCTTATGATCTAGTACGCAATATAAAGCGAGTTAGATTCGATTAGTGCTCACGAGTCGCACGGAAATCGATATCAGGGAAACGTTCACGCGCTAGGTTTAAGTTAACCATGGTTGGTGCGATATACGTTAGGTTATCGCCACCATCCAACGCTAGGTTAGTTTGGTTCTTACGCTGGAACTCATCCAATTTCTTCGCATCACCACACTCAACCCAACGCGCCGTTGCCACGTTAACGCCTTCGTAGATTGCCTCAACGTTGTATTCTGACTTCAAGCGAGCCACAACCACGTCAAACTGAAGTACACCAACCGCACCAACGATCAAATCGTTGTTTTGTAGTGGACGGAATACCTGTACCGCACCTTCTTCAGAAAGCTGAACCAGACCTTTTAGTAGCTGCTTCTGCTTCAATGGATCTTTTAGACGAATACGACGGAACAGTTCCGGTGCAAAGTTTGGGATACCTGAGAACTTCAACGCTTCACCTTGAGTGAACGTATCACCAATTTGAATCGTACCGTGGTTGTGAAGACCAATGATGTCACCCGCGTAAGCGTGTTCTGCACGAGAGCGGTCACCCGCCATGAAGGTAACCGCATCCGAGATACTCACTTGCTTGCCTAGACGAACGTGGTTCATCTTCATGCCTTGTGTGTAAGTACCCGAAACGATACGCATAAATGCGATACGGTCGCGGTGTTTTGGATCCATGTTTGCTTGAATTTTGAATACAAAACCTGAGAACTTGTCTTCTGTCGCTTCAACGTCACGTTCAACCGCTTGACGAGTCTTCGGTGCTGGAGCCCATTCAGTCAGACCTTCTAGCATATGATCTACACCGAAGTTACCTAGTGCTGTACCGAAGTAAACTGGCGTTAACTCACCCGTTAGGAACGCTTCTTGGTCAAACTCAGGGCAAGCGCCCATTACAAGTTCAAGCTCTTCACGAACGCTTGCTGCCAAGCTTTCACCCACTTTCTCGTCAAGCTCAGGGTTATCTAGGCCTTTGATGATACGAACTTCTTGGATCTCATGACCGTGGCCAGATTCGTACAGAATCGTTTCGTCACGGTGAATGTGGTAAACGCCTTTAAACTCTTTACCACAGCCGATTGGCCAGGTAATTGGCGCACACATCATGCCAAGTTCGTTTTCAACCTCGTCCAATACTTCCATTGGGTCACGAACGTCACGGTCAAGTTTGTTCATAAAAGTTACGATTGGTGTGTCGCGCAAACGAGTAACTTCCATCAGCTTACGAGTACGATCCTCGACACCTTTCGCTGCGTCGATAACCATCAAACACGAGTCCACCGCCGTAAGTGTACGGTATGTATCTTCCGAGAAGTCTTCGTGTCCAGGAGTATCAAGTAGGTTAACCAGACAATCGTTGAAAGGAAACTGCATGACAGACGTGGTTACTGAGATACCACGTTCCTTTTCCATTTCCATCCAGTCTGATTTTGCGTGTTGTGCGTTACCACGACCTTTAACCGTACCTGCTTTTTGGATTGCGTTTCCGAATAACAGTACTTTTTCAGTAATGGTGGTTTTACCCGCATCCGGGTGAGAAATAATAGCGAACGTTCTACGCTTAGAAACTTCGCCTAAAAAAAGGGGATTTGACATTAGTTAATCTTCTAAATTACTTTTATGCTCACAAAATGGGCAAGCATATCTACTATTCGATATTGTGCGGTATTCTCGCTTATTATCGCTATGCTAGCAAACTGGAAAGACATGAACTCAATTTGCTCGGTTCATCCTCTCTTTCCCTAGGGCTCACATTCCCTAGCGCCAACAATGGAAAACTAGCTCCACACAAAGAGATGTAAAAAATTCAAAAAATTATTATTACATATTCAATAGCCTCGAAGTCAGATACGCATTTATAGCATAAGTGTTGATGAGGTAATTCGTAATGACTAAAAACTAAATCAAAAATAAGTAACTCATAATGATGGCATCTTCTTTGCCATTGCCCGTTTTAGCAGGGTAATAGTTGTAACGACGATCCACTTCATTAAAGCCCGCTTGTTCATAAATATGAATAGCTGGATGGTTACTTTCACGCACTTCCAACCAAGCGCTCTCTGCTTTTGCTTGTTCACAGTATTCAAGGAAAGCATCCAAAAGCTTCTGACCTAAGCCTTTTCCTTGTTGGTGCGGTGCTATCGCGATATTAAGTAAGGTCACTTCACCCACAATATTCTGCGCATAAAAGTAACCCAATACTTGATGATCTTCCGTCATCACATGATGACAAGCACCTCGACTCGATAAATCTCGAACCAGTGATTCAGCCCAAGGGTGAGAATGTGCTTGCTGCTCAATTTGCCAAACTTGATCTGAGTGTTTAGCTTCCATCGGCGTAATTTGAATCGTCACGCTTTTGCTCCGTTACGAATACGAACAGATCTGCTGCCACAAGGCGCGACGTTGTTCGTTGTTGCCATCAATATCTTTCAGTAGTGGGGAAGTCAGTTGTTTTGCATTAACGCTTGCATCTACTTCACACCCAGCAAACCATACCCACTCCAACTCGTGCTCGCCTAAAGAAGATACTCGGCTCGGTTCTAAATACAGCGCATCATCGAGCGAGAGTTTAATGCTCTTCAATACACGCTCAAACATCAAAGCTGTCTCGTTTTCAGGACACATTGGCGATACCAATAGGAGTTTACAAGAACTTTGCAAATCCAATAATGGCGACTGATAGCCTTCCAATCTTTCTGGGTGAGTCAGCTCCCATGTGCTGATCCCCATTTCATGTAAATATTGTTTCTCGTTAATTGACATCTTTTGTCACCTATTTGAACGAGGCAATCCTACCAAAATTTCGCATTTAAAGTCAGAGGTGTTATGAAGCTTTTCCAATCATTCGCAATCACATTGCTCGTCGCGACCACCAGCTTTACTACTTTTGCTAAGGATAGCAACGATGGTTGGGAGCTGATCGCTGAAAAAACCGTAAACTTTCAAACGGAAACTGATACGGTTGAGCCAAATGGTCTTTTCAAAAATCGTAAATTCAGCAAGATTAAAATCAAGTGTACTCAAGGCACCATGAGCATCAAGAACATGAAAGTGACCATGACTGATGGCAGTGAAAAAAAACTCAAGACCATGGTCGGCACTTTAACCAAGGGCATGTCGACGCGCGCATGGACTCTACCAGGATCTGAAGATGCTAAATTTAAGCGTCTGGATATGGAATACAAAAGCTGGGGTAACATGACTCTGAATGCCGCTGGTATGAGCAAAAAAGCCAAAATCGAGGTTTGGGGCAAAAAACGTATCCAAGAGCAAGATTAATCCACGCTTTCTCTTTGCGCATCGACAACAAAGCCCGCTTTTTAATGCGGGCTTTGTTTCTCTAAGTCGAGTAGATAGACGGCAAACTACAACTCAGAAAACTCTGGTGAGTAATCAATACGACCTGAACGACCATCACACTGGCCCTCTACTAATTCAGCGACACGGAATGCACCTTGTGGAACTTCCCATGCACAGTCAAAACCCATCTCTTCACCAGCTTCAAAACCTTGACGAGCGTAGTATTCTGGCTCACCTAATACCACACAGACTGGGTAACCAAAATCACGTAAAGAATCGAAACCTTCTTTAATCATTTCAGCCGCAATACCTTGACGACGGTAGTCTTCATGTACCGCCAGTGGTGCAAGCCCTTGCCAAGACAAATCTTCACCGTTTAGCGTCACAGGACTAAACAATGCGTGACCAATGACTTCACCTTCATCTGTACATGCTACCAACGACAAAGTGAGCTTGCCGTTTTCACGCAGGCGCATCACTAGATTGGCTTCCGCCTCAGTGGGGAAAGCATGTTTCAATAGGCGGTCAATGGTCAGAATGTCCGCAGGGGCTTCAGTTCGAATAAGCATTCGCTACTCCGGTTTCTTGTGCTGGTGCTTGAACGCCTTTTTGAACAAAGTCAGCCAGTTGGTTCAGTGCAACCTGCATTGCTTTTGGTAACTGCTCTAAGTCGACACTGTCCATCAGGTTTTTCACTTCCAAGCCAAGCTCGGTGTCACCTTCAATAGAAAGGCGACGTTGGAAGAACAGCGTGTCAGGGTCTTCTTTACGACCAGCAATAAGTACTAGGTCGTTAAGGTTACCACTAAAACTCACATCTTCCTGAACCGGTTTCTCTGCTACCACTAACTTTTCATCTTGGTAGCTGATATACCATGCTAAGTTCAAGTCTTTAATCGCAACTTTTAGCCACTTGTCTTCAAGGAACTCAAAATCGCCATCTTCTAGGGCTTCTTTGAACACCATTTTTAGGCCTTCTAACAAGGCTTTTTTCTGAACAGTTTGTGGCAATAACTGGACTGGAGATCGCAAAATTGATGCTGCGTTCTTTACTAGTTGACTGCGAATCTTGTTTAACACGCTAATTATCCGTTACTTTGTCATAAGGTCGTTTATATTACGCAATAGAGTAATACCAGTACCTGTTATGTATCAATAAAACTGTTTGTTTTAGAAGTAGGCAGTTTTACCAACCTTAGCGTCGTTTTTTTGACCTTACGTGTATTATTGACGCTAAGTCGTGGATAAACGCTATAATAACGGTATGTTCAAAGTTATAGTTATCAAAATAGCGTTTTTATTACACGGACGAATAATCAGGCTCATTGGAGATCGGTAACACCTTAATGCCTTCCCAGCAATTACAACATTGGTTTGCAACGCTAACCTCAAATAGCCCTTTCTTTTTTGCCATTCTTGATAAGAAACACAATTATCGAATGGTAAGTGATCGCTATTGTGACATTGCAGGCTTAGGTCATGATGAAATCATCGGCCTTAACGACAGTCAGGTATTGGGAGAGCAGTTCTACAAAAAGCTCGCGCCCTACTATCAGCGTGCCTTCAAAGGCGAGCATGTCGAAGCAGAAATCACACTCGACGAAACCGATCTCGAAACCAGTTTGCACTTCAGTCTTTCTCCGATTCACGAAGAAAACGAAATCCGCTTTGTGGTTTTTCATGCCGTCGATACATCAGAAAAACAAATTCTGGTTCGCTCTTTAGAAGAATCTGAAAGCAAGTTTGCCAAGCTCACCCAGCTCTTACCTGACGGTTTATTGCTTGTTGAAGATGACATTATCATCTCTGCAAACCCTGCTTCAGCTCGCTTACTGGGGTTAAACTCTCCCCACGAATTACTGGGTGAAGAGCTTACTCGCTTGTTCATTGATGAAAACAGCAAAAAGGTTTTCACCCATCGCATCAGCACGCTGTTATCAGAAAAGCCCTTTGTTTGTTTAACCAGCGCACGTTGTGGATTTGAACGTAAAGTCCAATTGCATGCGGATACTACGGCAATTCTTGGTAGCGAGTCCCAAATCATATTGATCCAAGACGCTGATGATGCGCCAAAACTACTCTCTTCTGCCACCAATGAAGACGCACACATTGATTCACTGACCAAGCTGTATAATCGCTTTGGCTTTACTAAACGATTAGAGCAACTGATTAAGAGCCAGACGCCGTTGCTGGTTTTCTACCTCGACATCGATAACTTTAAGAATATCAATGACTCACTTGGCCATCACATCGGTGATAAAGTGATTCAAGAGGTTTCCGCTCGTCTAAAGCGTTCTTTGCCAAACCAAGCAATTATTGGCCATTTAGGCGGCGACGAGTTTGGCATCATCCTGCCTGAGCCTGAAAACACTCGCATGGCGGAGATTTTATCTGAGCGCATTATTTCTCTGATTAACCAACCTTTCGATCTGCACCATTTCAGTAAGCGCCTTGCGTGTTCTATTGGTAGTGTGCGTTACCCAGAAGACGGGCAAGACGCGCGCATTCTGCTACAAAACGCTGATACCGCGATGTACGAAGCAAAGGACCGTGGTCGTAACCGCTTGATTAAATTTAACGATCAGATGAACAAAGAAGCGCGGATGCGTTTGTGGTTAGAGATCGAGCTACAAAAAGCGTTGCAGCAAAACGGCTTGGAAGTCTGGTACCAACCGAAAGTTAACGCCCGCGACTTCAGCATTAACGGAGCCGAAGCGTTAGTACGTTGGAAGCATCCGGTTGAAGGTTACATTAGCCCGGGCGCATTTATCCCCGTAGCTGAACGTGCAGGCTTGATTGAACACCTTGGTCGTGTGGTAATGCGCGATGTGTTTAACACCGTAAAGCGCTGGAAACTGCAAGGCATCTTACCGGGACGCGTGGCGATCAACCTCTCTCCAGAGCAATTTGGTAACCCACAACTGATCGACTACATGGAAAAGCTGCTGCGCACTACCGAACTTGACCCAAGTTGTATTACCTTCGAGCTCACCGAAAGTGCAGTAATGAGCGACAGCGAACACACGCTGCAAATGCTTAATGCGATCAAAAAGCTGGGTTTCGCATTGTCTATTGATGACTTCGGTACGGGTTACTCTTCCCTTTCCTACTTAGCACGCTTCCCCATCGATGAACTAAAAATCGACCGCGCGTTTATCAACGACATCGATACGCTCCCGAAACAAGTAACAGTGATTGAGAACATCATCAACCTTGGTAAATCATTGGATTTGACCGTGGTCGCCGAAGGTGTGGAAACCCACCAACAAGCAACACTGCTATCGAACCTGCAATGTAACTCGATTCAGGGCTTCCATTTTTACCGTCCTCAACCTAAACACGAAGTTGAAGAGTTGTTTGCGCAAAACCGCCGTCATAAGAACTGATCTCAACTGCAACAAAATCTGAGTGTTACCCCTTACTCTCAAGGGGTAAATCTCAACTTTATTGAGCTAAACCTAACTTAGGTCAATTTCGCTATTCATAATTCTTCATAAAATGCGGGCACCTTTTTATTCTCTAAAATTGTGAGCATATGGAACTCTTGTGTCCTGCGGGTAACTTGCCTGCGCTAAAAACCGCGATTGATTGCGGTGCAGACGCCGTCTATATCGGCTTTAAAGACGACACCAACGCTCGTCACTTTGCTGGTCTTAACTTTAACGGCAAGAAGCTAGAAAAAGCGGTGCAATACGTTCATGACCGCAACAAAAAGATCCACGTTGCGCTCAACACCTTTGCCCATCCAAATGGCTTTGATCGCTGGACAAATGCCGTCGATAACGCAGTGGCTCTTGGTGTTGATGCTTTGATTGTCGCTGACATTGCGGTTCTGGAATACGCTGCTCGCAAATACCCTGAACTAGAATTGCACTTATCTGTGCAAGCCTCAGCGACCAACGTTGCGGCTGTTGATTTCTACAAACAAAACTTCAACGTGAAGCGCGTTGTACTGCCTCGCGTATTGTCTATCCATCAGGTAAAACAGCTTTCTCGCAACATCACCAGCGATGTCGAGCTGGAAGTCTTTGCTTTTGGTAGTTTGTGCATCATGTCAGAAGGTCGTTGTTACTTGTCGTCTTACATGACCGGCGAGTCACCAAACACCGTGGGCGCGTGTTCTCCAGCGAAATACGTTCGCTGGCAAGAAACAGAAAACGGTCTGGAATCTCGTCTTAACGACATCCTGATCGATCGCTACAGCGCCGGTGAAAACGCGGGCTACCCAACCTTGTGTAAAGGTCGTTTTGAAGCTGAAATTGAAGGCGAGAAAAAACGCTACCACGCACTGGAAGAGCCAACCAGTTTAAACACCCTTTCTATGTTGCCTGAGCTGTTTGCGGCAAATGTGGCTTCCGTAAAAATTGAAGGTCGCCAACGTAGCCCTGCTTACGTAGAACAAGTAACGCGTACGTGGCGTGCAGCGATTGATCGCTACCAAGCAAACCCAGAAGCTTACCAAGTTGAAGCGGCTTGGGATGCAGCGTTGGCAAACGTATCGGAAGGTACGCAAACCACACTTGGTGCTTACCACCGTAAATGGCAGTAGAGGTTAAGATGGATAACTCAATGAAATACGCACTTGGTCCACTATTGTACTTCTGGCCAAAGCAAGACGTTGAAGCGTTTTACGAACAAGCAAAATCAAGCTCTGCGGACATCATCTACCTAGGTGAGACCGTGTGTTCAAAACGTCGTGAAATGAAGCCTGCACATTGGTTTGATATTGCGAAAGAACTGTCTACATCTGGTAAACAAGTGGTGCTTTCAACGATGGCACTATTAGAAGCGCCAAGTGAAGTCAACATCATGAAAAAGTACATCGACAACGGTGACTTCGCGATTGAAGCTAACGATGTGTCTGCGGTTCAACTGGCTTCTGAGCACAAAGTGCCTTTCGTCGTTGGCCCAGCGGTTAACACTTACAACGCCCACACGCTTAACTTGTTCCTAAAACAAGGCATGACCCGCTGGTGTATGCCAGTAGAGCTATCGCGTGAGTGGCTCAGCAACACGCTGGTTCAATGTGACGAACTAGGTATTCGCAATAAGTTTGAAGTGGAAGTTTTCAGCCATGGTTACCTGCCACTGGCTTACTCGGCACGCTGCTTTACCGCTCGTGCAGAAAACAAAGCCAAAGACGACTGCGAGACCTGCTGTATTAAGTACCCAACAGGTATCCAAGTCAGCAGCCAAGAAGGTCAAGAAGTCTTCAACCTAAATGGCATTCAGACTCAATCGGGTTACTGCTACAACTTGGTCAATGATCTCCCGAGCATGGAAGGTTTGGTTGATGTGGTTCGTCTAAGCCCACTCGGTATCAGTACCTTCTCTGAACTAGACCAATTCCGTTCAAACGAGAAAGGTACTAACCCAGGCAAAATCCAAGACCGCCAATGTAACGGTTACTGGCATCAGCTTGCTGGCTTAGAAGTGAAGAACATCTAAGCCCTTCTCAGGGTTTTCAAGCCAACAAAAAAGCGAGGTGTTAACCTCGCTTTTTCGTTTGCGTTTTTCGATTAAGAAACTTGAACACTCGGCTCTACAGTACTCTCATTCATTAACTTCTTAATATCACGCCACAACATACTCATCACCACTAAGCTCAAAGCAATGTTAGACAGTGGGAATGCAATCCAAATACCCGTTACACCAAATAGCTTGGGCATAATAAACAAGAACGGTAATTGGATAACCATGTTGCCAATGGTCACAAACATGGCTTTGCTGCCTTTGTTCACCGATTGGTAGTACGCCGCAGCAACCACTAAGAAACCATCCAAGAACAATGCAAACATATGGAGGCGAATGCCGACTACTGTCGCATTAATCAGGTTTTGATCGGCATTGTTGAACACCGAGACAAACTCATACGGGAAGATGTTCATCAAAATAACAAACGCGACACCACCGAGCACTGACGTGCCCATTGCGACCTTCAACAGCTTACGAATATTGTCTTGGTTGCGTGCGCCATGGTTATAGCTCACTAAAGGCTGCATACCATTAGCGATGCCTTCCGCGATCAAGTAGTAGACCGTAACGATATAACCCAAGATAGCATAAGCACCAATCAACAACGCACTACCGTACTGGGCAAACAGCGCGTTGTGCAGCGCGACCATCATTGAGCCGTATGCGTACATGAAGAAGCTTGATGTGCCGATCATGACAATCTTAGGGATAACATCAAACTGCATCTTCAAGTCACTGAAAGACAAACGCATGTTGGCTCTTGAAGTAAAGAAGTATCCCACACCAAGAATGGTGACCACCATCTGTGCTAACGCAGTCGCAATCGCTGCACCTTCAAGCTCCCAACCAAGCCAAGCAATAAACAAGTAATCAAGCACGATATTGATCACTGCACCAATCACCATCAAGATGGTGGCTAGGTTCGGGCTATCGTCGTTACGCAGCAAAAACGGCACTGCGATTGAACCTAACGAGAACACACACGCCACGCTTAAGATGTGCAGGTACTGCAAACCAAGTTCGTATACTCGACCTTCAGCCCCTTGCCAACGAATAAAGTCATCAGCGAAGAAGAACAAAGTTGTTGCTACGACAGGCATCAAAGCAACTAAAAGCAAAAGACCGGTAGAGAGAATACGTTTAGCACCTTCACTGTCTTTTTCACCTTGTTTGATCGAGGCGAGTGCACCCGTACCTACGCCCACCATCATACCAATACCAAGTATCGAGCCAATGATCGGCCAGGCTACATTGATCCCGGCTAATCCATCAGCCCCTACATAACGACCGATAAAAATTCCATCTACGACTTGATATAAGCCGTTGACCAACATGGCTGCAACGGTCGGAATTGTGTATTTCCAAAACTGTTTATATATAGAGTTTTGCATGACTACCACCAATAGTTAGCAAGGCTAACTAAATAGATAAAAGAATAAAATGTATGTTTAGTTTCCGAGCGCTTTATCCAGTAGCGCTTTCAGTTGCTGTGCTTCTTGTTTATCAAGTTTACGCACGAGTTGTTCAGAAATATCCTTGTAAACCACTTGCTCTAACGACATTTCTTGAATGACTTCTTCCGTTAAAAGAACACGCTTTGAACGTGCATCTTCATTACAAGCAATGCGTTGTACTAATCCTTTTTTCTCCAAACGAACCACCATGTTAGAAGCGGAAGGTTTTGTCACCTGAAGATCCTCAGCAAGGTCCGTAATTCGAACTCCCTCTGGGTAAAGCTGGATCACTCGTAGATAATCAAACTCGTTAAAGCTCAAATGAGAAAGCGGATCTTCCTTGGCATAAACACGCCACGCTTTTGCACAAAAACGTTCCAAATCAATCAAGCTTTTTTCTAATGCCATTGAGTACAATCCATTTAGTTAGCAAGGCTAACTATTTTAGTGGAGAGGTTCAAAATCTTCAAGCACAAAAAAGCCGCTCTAAGTGAGCGGCCTTCTGTTATTTTGCTTCTTCTTTTTGTTGCTCGGCTTTGAGCTTAGCCAGCTGTTCTTGTTGTAGCCTATCGTATATTTGAGCCAACTCTAGGAAAGAGTAACGATGCTCAACATACTCATACACATTGAAAGAAATCGCCAATTTATACAAGGCAATGGCATCAGCCACATCCCCTTCCAGTTGATAGCGCTTACCTAAATAAAAGTAGGTTTCTGTCAGGCGCTCCGCAAGGCGGTAATTTTCACGCGTGCCATCCATAATAGCTTTAAGTGCGGCATCATCTGACACATCACGAAGCATAATGGCAACAAGCACCCATCCCCACTCTTCGCTGCGATCACGTTGGTAGCGTTTTTCTAAGTTCGCTTTCGCTTGCTCGGGGTTTTGCTCTGCTTCTATGATGTATAACCATAATGCACGGAATGGGTCACTAGGCATCTCTTCGTAGTGCTTAGTCATGTCCTCTAAAGCAAGATCAATTCGACCGCCGTAGTACAACGCAATGGCTCGATTACGTTCTGCGTAAGAGTTTTCTGGTGCTAATTCTAACGTTGAGTCAAAGGCTTCATAAGCCGCATCAAACTCACCTACCTGGGTAAAGTACACCCCAAGTAAGTTAAATATATCAGGTTGAGCAGGGTTTAATTGTAGAGACTGGTTGAAGTCCAAACGAGCAAGATCACGAAGACCAACACTGTCGTAGTAGTTACCACGTTCGTAATGCATTTTTGCGCGCACTTCATCACTTAGATCAGGGCGTTGTAAAAGCTGAGACAGACGCGCGATCTGAACCTCTTGTTGAACACTCGGCTGCAGAGGAACGGCCATCGGTGGATAAATCCATTTCTCCGATGATTGTTGAGATGTATTAGCACAACCGGTCAGCGCGATAGCAACACATAAACTTGCGGTTTGAAACCATTTCACTAATTAGTACTCCTGTTTGGACCGCTCTGGGTCTGTTTCTCTTTTATGCACTATAGGATAGTTAACCTCATTTGAGGGTAAATACTTCGAAACAAACCAAAAAAAAAGGGAGCGAAAATGCTCCCCTTTTATAGCATGCTTTCAGGCTCTTAAGCTAATAAAAGACCAAAAGTCGAAACTAAGATTACTCACCTTTCGCTTCAGATGCGTCAGACGCCTCTTCTGCTGGCTTCTCTACTGCTTCTTTCATGCTTAGACGTACACGGCCTTGACGGTCGATTTCAAGAACTTTAACTTGAACTTCTTGACCTTCAGCTAGGTAGTCAGACACTTTCTCAACACGCTTCTCAGCGATTTGTGAGATATGTACTAGACCATCTTTACCTGGAAGGATAGTAACGAATGCACCAAAGTCTGCTAGACGAGCTACTTTACCAGTGTAGATACGGCCTACTTCAACTTCAGCAGTGATCTCTTCGATACGACGGATAGCTTCTTTCGCTGCAGCACCTTCAGTTGCTGCAATCTTGATAGTACCGTCGTCTTCGATTTCGATAGTTGTACCAGTTTCTTCCGTTAGAGCACGGATAACTGCACCACCTTTACCGATAACGTCTTTGATCTTCTCTGAGCTGATCTTCATTGTATGAATGCGAGGAGCAAATTCAGAGATGTCTTCACGAGCACCAGAGATTGCTTCATCCATTACAGATAGGATGTGCTTACGTGCGCCTTGAGCTTGGTTAAGCGCAATTTGCATGATCTCTTTGGTGATACCTTCGATCTTGATGTCCATTTGAAGTGCAGTGATACCAGATTGAGTACCTGCTACTTTAAAGTCCATGTCGCCTAGGTGGTCTTCGTCACCAAGGATGTCAGAAAGAACAACGAAATCGTCACCTTCTTTAACAAGACCCATTGCGATACCCGCAACAGAAGACTTGATTGGCACACCTGCATCCATAAGAGCAAGAGAAGTACCACATACAGAAGCCATTGATGAAGAACCGTTAGATTCTGTGATTTCTGATACAACACGTACTGTGTATGGGAACTCATCTACAGATGGCATTACTGCAGCGATACCACGCTTAGCCAGTTTACCGTGGCCGATTTCACGACGCTTTGGAGAACCTACAAAACCTGTTTCACCTACACAGTATGGAGGGAAGTTGTAGTGTAGTAGGAAGTGATCTTTACGCTCACCAGTTAGCTCATCAATGATTTGAGCGTCACGTTGTGTACCTAGAGTCGCTGTAACGATCGCCTGAGTTTCACCACGAGTGAATAGCGCGCTACCGTGAGTACGTGGAAGAACGCCAGTACGTACGTCTAGCGCACGAACCATGTCTTTCTCACGACCATCGATACGTGGGTTACCAGCGATGATGCTACGACGTACAACTGTCTTCTCTAGATCGTGGAAGATAGTGTGGATTTCTTTTGTGTTCGCTTCTGGATCTTCAGCAAGTAGCACTTCGTTTACTTCTGCCGCGATTTCGTGAATGCGGTCGTAACGAGCCATCTTTTCTGTGATTTGGTAAGCTTCAACAAGTTTCGCTTCTGCTAGCTCAGCAATCTTGTTGTTAAGCGCAGTGTTCTCTTCAGGAGCAACCCAATCCCAAGCAGGAGTAGCAACTTCAGCTTTGAATTCGTTAATCGCGTTGATAACAACTTGTTGTTGGTCGTGACCGTAAACAACCGCAGCTAGCATTTCTTCTTCAGTTAGGTTGTCTGCTTCTGATTCAACCATTAGTACCGCAGATTCTGTACCTGCAACCACTAGGTCTAGCTTAGATGCATCTAGCTCTGTGTTGCTTGGGTTTAGAACAAGTTGGCCATCAACGTGACCAACACGCGCAGCACCGATAGGACCGTTGAACGGGATACCAGAGATAGCAAGCGCAGCAGAAGTACCGATCATTGTTACGATATCTGGCTGAACGTCTGGGTTTACAGACATTACTGTCGCGATAACCTGAACTTCGTTTTTGAATGCATCAGGGAATAGTGGACGAATTGGGCGGTCAATTAGACGAGCTGTTAGCGTTTCGCCTTCAGAAGGACGGCCTTCACGCTTGAAGAAACCACCAGGGATTTTACCTGCCGCGTAAGTACGCTCTTGGTAGTTTACTGTTAGTGGGAAGAAATCTTGGCCTGTAACCGCTTCTTTCTTACCTACAACTGAAACGAATACTGCTGTATCGTCCATTGTAACCATTACTGCAGCCGTAGCTTGACGTGCGATAACGCCAGTTTCTAGAGTAACTGTGTGGTTACCGTACTGGAACGTTTTAACAACTGGTTTTTCGAACATTGTTATTCCTTGTTTCCGAGCGTTCTTTACGAATAAAGGCGCCTCAGAGTGTGTTAATTGACACTCAAGGTATTACGAATCGCGACTAGTAAAAATGGACTGAGTCAGACTGAAGTACACTTTTAATAGTCGCGACCTTTTGGTCGACTTGGTTGACTGTAATACGATGAGCTTAGTGAAAATCTCAAAACGAGATTTAGCCGCGTGTAGTATAACGGCATAAGTTTGATTTGGCTAAGTTATAGCAGCCAAAATAAGTAACGGGCAACAAAAAAGGGGCATAAAGCCCCTTTTAGACAAACTGCTATGCAGTCGCTTATTAGCGACGTAGGCCTAGACGCTTGATTAGGTCTTGGTAGCGAGCTAGATTTTTACCTTTTAGGTAATCTAGAAGCTTACGACGACGAGAAACCATACGTAGAAGACCACGACGGCTGTGGTGATCGCCTTTGTGTGCTTTGAAGTGACCTTGTAGGTGGTTGATAGAAGCTGTAAGTAGAGCTACTTGAACTTCTGGTGAACCAGTGTCGCCTTCGCCTTGTGCGTATTCTGCAACGATTGCTGCTTTAGTTTCTGCATTCAGAGACATAATTCTCTCCTAATAAGAGTAAGTTTAAAGTTGTAGCAGCCAATCTCTGATTCAGCCGCTACGCGAAGCGCGAATTATAGGGAAGTTTCCTTATCCGCGCAATACAAAAATACCGGCGATTTCGCCGGTATTTTCAATTCATTGGTGAGCTTATGCTTCGTCACGGAAAACCACTAAACGCTTTGGTGCCACTTTTCCGTCATCGTTTAGTTCAGCGACTCCGATGAAAAGTTTCTCTTCACCTGAAGTCATGCGAAGTGGCGTACCAGCAGGTGCGCCGAACACCTGTACAGGCATACCATGCTGAACAAGATTGGTAAGCTCTGCATTGAGGTTTACTTCTGGTAAATCTTCAACCGCAGTATCCATTGGTAGCAATAACGGATCAAGCAGCTCTTTTGGCGCAACTTCATCGCGATGAGCTTGCTCCAGAAGTTCGTTTAACTGCTCTAACGTCACCATTTTATCATATGGGTACTTAGCAACACCCGTACGACGCAGCATCGTCACGTGCGCACCACAACCAAGCATTTCACCAAGATCATCAACGATAGTACGGATGTACGTGCCTTTAGAACAATGTACTTCCATCTCAACTTCATCGCCTTCAAAACGGTGAAGCACAATTTCGTATACCATGATCTTACGAGACTCACGTGGTACTTCGATACCTTTACGCGCGTACTCATACAATGGTTTACCTTGGTACTTCAATGCAGAGAACATTGAAGGAACTTGGTCCGATTCGCCACGGAATGTATCGATGCACGATTCAAGCTTCGCTAGATCTACGTCGATTGGACGAGTCTCTACTATTTCACCATCTGAATCTGACGTATCAGTACGCTCGCCTAACTTAGCAATCACGCGATAACGTTTATCAGAATCCAACAAGAACTGAGAGAACTTAGTTGCTTCGCCTAAGCAGATTGGCAACATGCCCGTCGCTAGTGGGTCCAATGCACCCGTATGACCTGCTTTTTCAGCAAAGAAAATACGTTTTACTTTTTGCAGTGCATCATTTGAAGAAATACCTGTTGGTTTGTCCAACAAGATAACGCCATTAATTGGACGACCTTTACGACGACGAGCCATTACTCTTCCCCTGCCTGATCTTCTTCGCGACCTGAATCTTGCTGTTTACGTTTATCTTCGCTCACAACTTCAGACACTAGGTTCGACATACGCATACCTTCTACTAACGTATTGTCGTAGTAAAAACGGATTTCAGGCGTTAGACGTAGACGAATACGCTTACCAAGCATCATACGAATGTGCACTTCGTGCTCACGTAGCGCTGCTAGGCATGATTCTGGCGTCTGCTCACCCACGCATAGGAAAGTAACGAATACTTTTGCGTAAGCAAGATCTCGTGATACTTCTACATCTGAAATCGTAACCATGCCTAGGCGAGAGTCACGAACTTCGCGTTGAAGGATCATCGCTAGTTCTTTTTGCAGCTGCTGCGATACGCGCTGCGTGCGGCTAAATTCTTTTGACATATTCATTCTCTTAAATAGAAAGAATGGGGGGATGGTCAAGCCAGCCCCCCATGGTGTATTCAACAACCAATTACTATTTGTCTTTCAGACGTTTAGTAATTTTAGTCAATTAGTCTAGAGTACGTTTGATTTCAACGATTTCGAATACTTCGATCTGGTCGCCAACGCGAACGTCGTTGTAGTTCTTAACGCCGATACCACACTCGTAGCCATTCTTAACTTCTTGAACGTCATCTTTAAAGCGACGAAGTGATTCTAGCTCACCTTCGTAGATAACAACGTTGTCGCGTAGAACGCGGATTGGGTTGTTACGCTTAATCAGACCTTCAGTAACCATACAACCAGCGATTGCGCCCAGTTTCGGTGACTTAAATACGTCACGTACTTCAGCAAGACCAATGATTTCTTGCTTGAATTCTGGAGCAAGCATACCGCCCATTGCTTGTTTAACTTCGTCAATCAGTTGGTAAATGATTGAGTAGTAACGTAGATCAACGCTTGCTGCTTCAATCGCACGACGAGCAGAAGCATCAGCACGAACGTTAAAGCCAAGGATGATTGCGTTAGAAGCTTCTGCAAGTACTGCATCAGTTTCAGTAATACCACCAACACCAGAACCAACGATGTTCACTTTAACTTCGTCAGTAGACAGTTTCAGTAGTGAGTCTGCAATCGCTTCTACAGAACCTTGTACGTCTGCTTTTAGTACTACGTTTAGTTCAGCAACTTCACCAGCAGTCATGTTAGAGAACATGTTCTCTAGTTTAGATTTCTGCTGACGAGCAAGTTTCACTTCACGGAACTTACCAGCACGGTAGTTTGCTACTTCACGTGCTTTACGCTCGTCACGTACTACTGTTGCTTCATCACCTGAAGATGGTACGCCTGAAAGACCTAGGATCTCTACAGGGATAGATGGACCAGCTTGAGTGATTTCTTGACCTAGTTCGTCACGCATTGCACGAACACGACCGTATTCTTGGCCACAAAGAACGATATCGCCTTTGTTTAGCGTACCTGATTGAACAAGTACGGTTGCAACTGGACCACGACCTTTATCTAGGCGAGATTCAACAACAACACCAGACGCCATGCCTTCAGCTACAGCCGTAAGTTCAAGAACTTCAGACTGAAGAAGGATAGCTTCTAGAAGACCATCGATATTTGTACCCTGTTTAGCAGAGATGTGAACAAACATGTTCTCACCGCCCCACTCCTCAGGGATTACGTCGTATTGAGCTAGCTCATTCTTAACGTTATCTGGGTTCGCGTCTTCTTTATCGATCTTGTTCACAGCAACAATCAGAGGAACACCAGCCGCTTTCGCGTGCTGAATCGCTTCAACTGTTTGTGGCATTACGCCATCGTCTGCTGCTACAACAAGAACAACGATATCTGTCGCTTGAGCACCACGAGCACGCATTGCAGTAAACGCTGCGTGTCCAGGAGTATCAAGGAACGTGATCATACCGTTGTCAGTTTCAACGTGGTAAGCACCGATGTGCTGTGTGATACCACCCGCTTCGCCTGAAGCAACGTGTGTACGACGGATGTAGTCAAGTGTTGACGTTTTACCGTGGTCAACGTGACCCATGATAGTTACAACTGGAGCGCGAGGTACTGCTTCTGCGTTAGTGTCGCGATCAGATAGTACTGCTTCTTCCAGTTCGTTCTCTTTACGAAGAACGACCTTGTGACCCATTTCTTCAGCAACAAGTTGTGCTGTTTCTTGGTCGATCACTTGGTTGATAGTCGCCATAGCGCCCATCTTCATCATCACTTTGATAACTTCTGTCGCTTTAACCGACATCTTGTTAGCAAGTTCAGAAAGAACGATTGTTTCGCCAATTACTACGTCTTGTTTTGCTACAGTAGCAGACTTATCGAAACCGTGTTGCATTGAAGTTGGCTTAGCAAGTTTGCCTTTGTTACGGCCCTTACCACCACGTTGGTTACGACCACCACGTGACTGCTCTTCTCTAGCTGGTTTCTTCTTCTTACGACGAGCACCGCCTTCTTCTTTACGGTCAGCTGCATCTTCAGCTTCACGAGCGTACGTAGAAGTGGTTACGTGGTAGTCAGAGTTTTCAAGTTCTTTCTTCTTAGACTCTTCTTCAGACCAACGAGCTTCGTTTTCTTCTGCAAGTTTACGAGCTTCTTCAACAAGCTTAGCTGCTTCTTGCTCAGCTTTACGTTGGGCTTCTTCTTCCTGACGACGCTTTAGCTCGTCAGCTTCTTTCTTCGCTTGCGTATTAACATCCGCATTTTTTGCATTCATGTCTTTCTTAGCCTTTTCAGCTTGTGCGCGTTTTGCCTTTTCTTCAGCGTCACGTTTTGCATCCGCTTCACGTTTCACTTTCTCTTCGGCTTCGCGCTGTGCTTTCTCTGCAGCTTCACGTTTGGCTTGTTCTTCTGCCTCACGCTTCGCAAGCTCTTCAGCTTCACGCTTTGCTGCTTCCTCAGCCTCACGTTTTGCATCGTCTTCGATAGTGCTGCGCTTCACATACGTGCGCTTCTTACGCACTTCTACTTGAACATCCTTACTTTTGCCGCCACCTGCTGCAACACTTAGTGTGCTGCGAGTCTTACGCTGAAGCGTCAGTCTAGTAGGTTCAGATTCGCCCGACGTATCGCCGTGCTCTTTCTTCAGGTGAGAGAGAAGCTTTTGCTTCTCTTCATCCGATACATGGTCAGAACTCGCTTTGTTCATGCCAGCGTCAGCAAGTTGTTCCATTAAGCGGTCGACTGGAGTACCAATCTCTTCACTCAGAGCTTTAACTGTTAATTGTGTCATGCCGCTTCCTCCTTGCTGATATTATGCTTCTTCGCCGAACCAACAGATGTTACGTGCAGCCATGATAAGCTCACCTGCGCGTTCTTCTGTCAGGCCTTCAATACCTTCTAAATCGTCGATACCTTGGTCGGCTAGATCTTCTAGTGTTGCAACACCTTTCGCTGCTAGTTTGAACGCCATTTCACGCTCTAGACCTTCAAGACCTAGTAGGTCTTCAGCTGGCTCAAGACCTTCAAATGACTCTTCTTGTGCTAGTGCGATAGTGGTTAGTGCGTCTTTAGCACGGCTACGTAGTTCTTCAACAAGTTCTTCGTTAAGACCGTCTACGTCAAGCAGTTCGTTAACTGGTACGTATGCGATTTCTTCTAGCGTTGAGAAACCTTCTTCAACAAGCAGTTGAGCGAAGTCTTCTTCAATGTCTAGGTACTTCATGAAGTTCTCGATTGATGCTTGAGATTCTTCAGCGTGTTTTTTCTGAAGATCTGCAACAGTCATTACATTCAGTTCCCAACCAGTTAGTTGAGACGCTAGACGAACGTTCTGACCTGCACGACCGATAGCTTGAGCTAGGTTATCTGCTTCAACTGCGATGTCCATTGAGTGTGCATCTTCATCAACAATGATTGATGCTACGTCAGCTGGCGCCATTGCGTTGATAACAAACTGTGCTGGGTTATCATCCCAAAGAACGATATCGATACGCTCACCACCAAGTTCGCCAGATACTGCTTGTACACGTGCACCACGCATACCAACACAAGCGCCCACTGGGTCAATGCGTTTATCGTTTGTTTTAACCGCGATCTTAGCGCGAGAACCAGGATCACGTGCCGCACCTTTAAGCTCGATGATCTCTTCAGCGATCTCAGGCACTTCAACACGGAATAGTTCTGCCAGCATTTCAGGCTTAGAACGCGTGATGAACAGTTGGAAACCACGAGCTTCTGGAGCTACTTTGTACAGAAGACCACGAACACGGTCACCTGGACGGAAGTTTTCACGAGGAAGTTGGTCATCACGTAGGATTACCGCTTCAGCGTTGTTACCAAGGTCCATTACGACAGTTTCACGGTTTACTTTCTTAACAACGCCAGTGATAAGGTCACCTTCGTTGTCAATGAACTGTTCAACGATTTGTGCACGCTCAGCTTCACGTACTTTCTGTACGATAACTTGCTTAGCCGTTTGTGTCGTAATACGGTCAAAAGTAACTGAAGGGATATCATCTTCAACAAAGTCGCCTAGTTGAAGTTCTGGATCTTCATACTGTGCAGCTTCTAGTGAGATTTCTTTTGTTGGATTTTCAACATCTTCTACGATCAACCAACGACGAAATGTTTCGAATTCGCCCGTTTTACGGTCAATAGCAACACGTACGTCGATTTCGATCTCGTACTTTTTCTTAGTAGAAGTTGCTAGAGCAATCTCAAGAGCTTCAAAGATACGCTCACGAGGTACCGCTTTTTCATTCGATACCGCTTCTGCTACCGCTAAAATTTCTTTACTCATTGTATTTAGCCTCTAAGCTTAAACTTTTTTAGGGAACTAAAATTTAGGGATCAGGTTAGCTTTTGAAATGTTACTTAGAGCAAACTCTTCTTGTTGCCCTTCAACAGTAACCGCTATTGTCTCACCATCAACGCTGTGGATAGTACCTGCCCACTTGCGGCGGTTGGCAACAGCCATTTTCAATACGATGCTGACCTCGTGACCAATAAATTGCTCGTAATGTGCTGCTTTGAAAAGTGGTCTTTCTAAGCCTGGAGAAGAAACTTCTAGGCTGTAAGCAACAGAAATTGGATCTTCAACGTCTAATACTGCACTTACCTGATGGCTAACTTCTGCACAGGCATCTACATTGATGCCATTTTCATGGTCGATGTAAATACGTAACGTTGAGTGCGCACCCGCACGAATAAATTCTAATCCAACCAACTCGTAGCCTGATGCCTCTACTGGAGCTTCAAGCATTTCAGTAAGTTGTCTTTCTAAACCAGTCATTTTAACCACTCCAGAAACAAAAAAAGGGCTCAGAGCCCAATCAAAAAACCAAGCAGTATCTGAGAGATTATAAAAACTCAGATAACAAAAAACCCCGAAAGTCGGGGTTTTATGCTGCTGGACCCTGATACGTTAAGAATAGCCAAAAATGCTTTTCTTAACTCACAGTGTGGTTAGCACTGTGCAAACTTGCCAATCGCATCATTCTTTCCAATGAAAGAAGAGATTGGTTGCGGGGGCCGGATTTGAACCGACGACCTTCGGGTTATGAGCCCGACGAGCTACCAAGCTGCTCCACCCCGCGTCCGACTTGCTGAGCATTATACCCTCAAACAAGTGATTTACAAGTTTGTAAATTCATGGTGCCGAGAGAGGGACTCGAACCCTCACACCAAAGGCACTAGCACCTCATGCTAGCGTGTCTACCAATTTCACCATCTCGGCGCATAAACTTTTACAGCTTATTGAGGAATCTCATCACCAGTAGGTGCTGGAACTTCACTCGCTGCATCTTTAACTTGTTCTACAACTGGTTGACCTAACGTTGGGTCTACCCATTGTGACTCAGTCTTGTGCGTAGACATACGACCAAGTAGCAAGCTAATGATAAAAAATACGGTTGCTAAAATAGCAGTTGTTCGGGTTAAGAAATTACCTGAGCCGCTTGCGCCAAACACTGTGTTTGAAGCACCTGCACCGAACGAGGCTCCCATATCTGCGCCTTTACCTTGTTGAATCAACACAAGGCCAATCACACCAAGCGCCGCCAACAGGTAAATCACAAGTAGAACTGAAAACATTTTTTCCACCTATGTTCCAAATTGTTGAGCCAGCGCCGTTCAAAAATAATACTTTCATTTTAGAACAAGGCTAGCGACCTCCTAACGGGAGGCGGAGCAATACTAGCGAAAGCCAGTAACGCTGACAAGGGAAAATTAGCAAAAAATCAGCACTAACGCATTAAGCGCTCAAAAAAAGGGCAAAAGTTGCCCTTTTCTCTCGCAAAAGGCATTAAAGCAATGATTAACAACTCGCTTTTACAGCTTCCGCAATCTTAAGCGCAGAGCTTTGAACGAGATCTGCATCCTCACCTTCCACCATAACACGGATCAATGGCTCGGTGCCTGACTTACGAAGCAACACACGACCCTTATCGCCTAACTCCGCTTCAACCGCCGCTACAGAGTCTAGTACGGCTTGCTCTTCAAGTGGATTGTTATCACCAGCAAAACGAACATTCTCAAGCACTTGAGGGTAAAGTGTCATACCTTGCGACAAATCGTGCAACGACATATCACTGCCAACTACAGACGCAATCACTTGCAGTGCTGCTACGATAGCATCACCCGTAGTTACTTTGTCTAGCAAGATAACGTGGCCTGAATTTTCCGCGCCAATTTTCCAGCCTTTAGCAAGTAGCTGTTCCATGACATAACGGTCACCCACTGCAGCACGCACAAATGGAATGCCTAATTGTTTCAAACCATTTTCCATGCCTAGGTTTGTCATTAGCGTACCAACGACACCACCTTTTAGCTCACCACGACGCAGAGCATCACGTGCGATGATGTAAGCGATTTGGTCACCGTCAATCTTGTTGCCTAGATGGTCAACCATGATAATACGGTCACCGTCACCATCGAACGCCAAGCCGAGATGAGCTTGCTCTTCTACAACGCGCTTTTGTAAAGCACGAACGTCAGTCGCGCCAACTTCAGCGTTGATGTTAGTGCCGTTTGGCTCTACACCCATTGCGATCACTTCTGCACCTAACTCTTTAAATACGTTAGGAGCGATGTGGTAAGTCGCACCGTGTGCACAGTCAACGACAATCTTAAGACTTGCTAGGCTAAGCTCCGATGGGAATGTGCTCTTACAAAATTCAATGTAACGACCAGCAGCATCATTTAGACGTGTCGCTTTACCTAGCTCAGCAGACTCGACACACTCGATGTCTTTATCTAACTCAGCTTCAATAGCAAGCTCGATATCATCTGGTAATTTAGTACCTTCAGACGAGAAGAACTTGATACCGTTGTCGTAATAAGGGTTGTGTGAAGCAGAAATAACAATCCCCGCTTCCGCGCGGAAGGTTTGCGTTAGGTATGCCACCGCCGGTGTTGGCATCGGACCAGTAAAGGTCGCTTTTAACCCCGCAGCAGCAAGGCCGGCTTCCAGTGCAGATTCAAGCATATAACCAGAAATACGCGTATCTTTACCGATGATCACTTTCTTAGTACCTTGTTTTGCTAGTACACGACCAGCAGCCCAGCCAAGCTTAAGTACGAAATCAGGGGTAATTGGGTATTGTCCTACTTTCCCGCGCACACCGTCGGTACCAAAGTAACGTCTTTTATCAGACATAAAACTTTCCTTAATTCTTTTAGATATTATTTTTCGTCATCTCGACAATTTTCATTGCTTCAATGGTTTCTTCAAAATCATGAACTCGAATGATCTGTGCACCTTTCATCGCTGCCAAAGTCGCACAGACAACGCTTGCGTTAGCACACTCGCTCGCTGGCTTATCCAATAATTTAAAAATCATGGACTTACGCGAAAGCCCAGCCAATATAGGTAAACCAAACTCATGAAACTTGTCGAGATGAGCAAGCATATGATAATTGTGTTCTATGGTTTTGCCAAAACCAAAACCAGGATCAAGAATAAGTTGTGACTTTTCGATCCCTACCGATTCGCACGTGGTAATACGTTCATGCAGAAATTCAGCCACATCACTCATCAAATCATCATAGTGAGGGTTGGCTTGCATGGTTCGAGGTTGCCCTTTCATGTGCATCAAACAGATTGGTAAGTTTGATGCAGCAGCCACCTCTAACGCTCCCGGCTCTTGAAGGGCGCGAACATCATTAATGAGATCTGCACCAGCCTCAATCGCTTGACGCATCACTTCAGCTTTACTGGTATCAACAGAAATCCAAACATCGTGCTTTTCACGGATAGCTTTGATCACAGGAATAACACGTTGCAACTCTTCTTCTAATGTAACGTCTGGCGCTCCGGGACGTGTTGATTCGCCACCGATGTCAATAATGCTCACTCCAGCCTTAATCATTTTCTCAGCTTGGATCAAAGCAGAATCAAGATTATTAAACTTGCCACCATCAGAGAATGAATCCGGCGTGACATTGAGAATCGCCATCACGTGAGGATGGGATAGGTTGAGGGATTTATTATTTGCTTTAATGATCATAGCTTTAATAATTACAACATAAACAAAAACCCCGAGCTTAACTCGGGGTTTATTATCAAAGACTACTCTTTATTCAGAGTCTTTCTTTTCTGGCGCTTCGCTTGAAGTCGCTTCTTGAGTCGTTGATTGCTCTACTGGTTTAGTAGGCTCAACAGACTTCTCTTCCGCTTTTACTTCAGGCTTCGCTTGAGGCTTATCGTCGTCTTCTGGTTTATTAGTAGGTTTATCCCCCCAACCAGCAGGCTCACGAATATCTTCTTTACGTTCCATCAGGTCGTCAATTTGGCCAGCATCAATGGTTTCATACTTCATTAGCGCGTCTTTCATCGCATGCATGATGTCCATGTTATCTTCCAAAATTTGCTTCGCACGATCGTAGTTGCGGTCGATGATCTTACGGACTTCGTCATCGATAAGCTTCGCTGTATCATCAGACATGTGTTTAGTCTGCGTCACACTACGGCCAAGGAATACTTCACCTTCGTCTTCTGCATAAAGAAGCGGACCTAATTTTTCAGAGAAGCCCCACTGTGTCACCATCTTACGAGCAATATCTGTTGCACGTTCAATATCGTTGGATGCACCAGTTGATACTTTCTCTTTGCCGTAAATAAGCTCTTCAGCCAGTCGACCACCATACAAACTAGAAATCATCGACTCAAGATGTTGACGATTCATGCTTACGCGGTCTTGCTCAGGTAAGTACATTGTCACACCAAGCGCACGTCCGCGTGGAATGATAGATACTTTATACACTGGATCATGTTCAGGCACGAGACGACCAACAATAGCGTGACCAGCTTCGTGGTAAGCCGTAGACTCTTTTGTCTCTTCAGACATCACCATTGAACGGCGCTCTGCACCCATCATGATTTTGTCTTTTGCTAGTTCAAACTCAACCATAGATACATTGCGTTTGTTGCCACGAGCAGCAAACAGTGCAGCTTCGTTGACCAAGTTAGCAAGATCAGCACCAGAGAAACCAGGCGTACCACGTGCAATGAGAGAAGGCTCTACATCGCCAGCAAGAGGTACTTTACGCATGTGTACTTTAAGGATCTGTTCACGACCACGTACATCAGGTAGACCAACCACAACTTGACGGTCAAAACGGCCTGGACGTAGCAACGCTGGGTCCAATACATCTGGACGGTTAGTCGCAGCGATAACGATGATACCTTCGTTACCTTCGAAACCATCCATTTCTACTAGCATTTGGTTAAGTGTTTGCTCACGTTCATCGTGACCACCACCAACACCAGCACCACGCTGACGACCTACCGCATCGATCTCATCAATAAAGATGATACAAGGTGCCGCTTTCTTCGCTTGTTCGAACATGTCACGCACACGAGATGCACCAACACCAACAAACATTTCTACGAAGTCAGAACCTGAGATAGTAAAGAATGGTACTTTTGCCTCACCTGCAATGGCTTTCGCTAGTAGCGTTTTACCAGTACCCGGAGGACCAACCATTAGAACACCCGTTGGAATCTTACCGCCCAGCTTCTGGAAACGGCTTGGGTCACGCAGATAGTCTACCAGTTCTTTAACATCTTCTTTTGCTTCATCACAGCCTGCGACGTCAGCAAAAGTTGTCTTGATTTGTTCTTCGCTCATCATACGAGCTTTACTCTTACCGAAGGACATTGCGCCTTTACCGCCGCCGCCTTGCATTTGACGCATGAAGAAAATCCACACACCAATCAGTAAGATCATTGGGAACCAAGAAATAAAGATAGTACCAAGTAAGCTCTGCTCTTCAGGAGGCGTACCTTGTACTTTCACATTTTGGTTGATTAGGTCATCTAGAAGCTTCTGATCATACACTGGCATGTAGGTGACCATTTGGGCACCACCGCCACGACGAACGAAACTAATCTCACCGTCTTTAAAAGTTGCTTCTTGAATCTGGCCTTGGCCAACTTCCTGTACAAACGTGGTGTAGTCCACGGTTCTGCCGTTGCTCTCTCCAGGGCCAAAGCTCTGGAATACCGACATCAACACGACAGCGATAACAAGCCACAGAATTAAATTTTTTGCCATGTCACTCAAGGTGTCAGCCTCTCGATAACTAATTGTAATTAAAGGTAGGGTACTACAGTTTATTAGCTGTAGCTATAGTGTTAACCATGCTCTAAACGAGCGAAATAGTTAACCTTTGTAACCAGTGGCTACAACGAAGACTTCTCGTGAGCGAGCTCGCGATGAGTCTGGTTTTCTGATTTTTACGGCTTTAAACATGTTTCGGACTTCTTTAACGTACTCGTCGAAGCCTTCACCCTGGAAAACCTTTACGACAAAGCTACCATTAGGTGCTAGAACTTGTCGACACATATCTAAAGCCAATTCAACTAAATACATAGCTCGCGGCTGATCTACTGAGTTGTTGCCTGCAATATTAGGCGCCATATCAGACATTACTACGTCTACCATCGAAGGTTGGATTCTTTCCAACAACGCTTCTAATACCGCATCGTCACGAAAGTCACCTTGTAAGAAGCTTACACCAGCGATTGGATCCATTGGTAATAAGTCACACGCAATGATTTGTCCTTCGTCACCTAATATCTTAGCAGCATATTGAGACCAGCCCCCCGGAGCCGCGCCTAAATCGACGACAGTCATACCAGGTTTCAACAATTTATCTTTCGTTTGGATCTCATCAATTTTGAAGTAAGCCCGAGAACGATAGCCTTTTTTACGAGCTTCGTTAGCGTATTTATCATCAAAGTGTTCTTTCAACCAACGACCAGAACTAGCCGAATGTTTTTGTTTACTCATTTTAATCCCAACAAGGCGTAAATAGGAGCTATTGTTCTAATAGGCTCAACCTATTGCTCAATAAATTATAGTCTTCAGCAATAGATGGCGTTAAAATAGCTTTTTTCAACCCTTATTTTAAAGAAAATTGGCCGCGTAATGAACCTAAGCACCAAACAAAAGCAGCACCTTAAAGGCCTGGCTCACAGTTTAAAACCTGTTGTGCTAATGGGCGCAAATGGACTTACAGAAGCCGTGCTAGCAGAAATTGAAATCGCTCTAAACCATCACGAACTGATCAAAGTGAAAGTTGCATCAGAAGACCGTGAGACAAAACAGCTAATCATCGACGCTATCGTACGTGAGACGGGCGCTGAAAAAGTTCAGACTATTGGTAAAGTACTTGTGCTATACCGCCAATCTGAAGAGCGTAAAATCGAAATTCCTCGTAAGTAATCTCAACTTACCCTATGGAAGAAGAAAAGGTCGCCAATGGCGACCTTTTTTGCATCCAACGATAAGACATATCGAGTGATTACACGTATTCTACGCTATCGATTTCGAAGTCTTTCGCACCACCTGGGGTTTGAATAACGACTTCGTCGCCTTCCATCTTACCAATCAAACCACGAGCAATTGGAGAACTAACAGAGATTCGACCCGATTTAATATCAGCTTCGTCATCACCAACAATTTGGTAAGTTTTTTCTTCTTCTGTATCGCAATCGATCAAAGTCACTGTTGAGCCAAAAATCACTTTGCCTGTGTTGTCCATCTTGGTTACGTCGATAACCTGAGCCACAGACAGTTTGTATTCGATGTCACGGATTTGTGCTTCACAGATACCCTGCTCTTCTCGAGCCGCGTGGTATTCTGCATTTTCCTTCAAGTCACCAAGTTCGCGTGCTTCTGCGATTGCTTCTGAAATCTGTGGGCGAAGCTTTAGTAGACGATCGAGTTCTGTGCGTAGCAATTGTTCGCCACGCATTGTCATTGGAACTTTTTCCATTATATAACCTCAAGGCCAAAGGTGTCTTTGGACAAAAAAAGCCCACCCAACCAAATGGCTAGGTAGTGCGTTCGAAGATTTGTTTCAGTTAGTTTAAACAAACTCCGATATGAAATCACCCTAATTCGATTTCACAGCGTGACAGCGAAAGAAATACCTCGTCATGAATTGTTTTTAGATTTAACCATCATCGCAGTTTATTGGAAAACAACACTGTTCATTACACTAAAAACATCAAAAAAGATAAAAACAAATCAATGTCAGACCAATGCCAGCCCCAACCTAACCTTTTAAATACAATAACTTAAACTAAAAACCCAAACAATTGAACACTGTTCATTAGTTGGATTTATATCATTTTACTAACTCATAAGGAAACTTTAGCAGTAAAACATGTCCGGCAAGCTGTTACGTCATAGCTTTTTCGAATGTGGGCGATTCTCACGAGTGAAACTATACGCACAACAACAGCTTGTGAGAGATAACCTCTCCCCCATAAAACAATGATTATGGACAGCTAACTAGGACAAATAAGATGAAAAAGACTCTAATTGCTCTTTCTGTATCTGCAGCAGCTATGGCAACTGGCGTTAACGCAGCTGAACTTTACAACCAAGACGGCACTTCTCTAGAAATGGGCGGCCGTGCTGAAGCACGTCTATCTATGAAAGATGGCGACGTAGCGGATAACTCTCGCATCCGTCTAAACTTCCTTGGTACTCAAGCAATCAACGACAACCTATACGGTGTTGGTTTCTGGGAAGGTGAGTTCACTACAGCTGAAGAAGGCGGCGTAGACGGCAACAGCAATCTAGACACTCGTTACGCATACGCTGGTCTAGGCGGTGCTTTCGGTGAAGTTACTTACGGTAAGAACGACGGTGCGCTAGGCGTTATCACTGACTTCACAGATATCATGGCTTACGCTGGTAACACAGCTGCTGACAAACTAGCTGCGGCTGACCGTTCAGACAACATGTTCTCTTACAAAGGCCAATTCGAAAACCTAGCAGTTAAAGCTAGCTACCGTTTTGCTGACCGTGTAGAAGAAAACGGCGCATACAAAGACAACGGCGAAGATGGCTACTCTCTATCTGCAATCTACACTCTAGGTGACACTGGTCTTGACCTAGGTGCTGGTTACGCAGATCAAGCTGACGCTAACGAATACATGCTTGCTGCTTCTTACACTATGAGCGATCTATACTTCGCTGGTGTATTCACTGACGGCGAAAAAGAAGCTGACTTCAAAAACACTGTAGACTACACAGGTTACGAACTAGCGGGTGCTTACACTCTAGGTCAAACTGTGTTCACTTCTACGTACAACAACGCAGAGACAAACGGCGATACTTCAGCGAACAACTTCGCTATCGACGCGTCTTACTACTTCAAGCCTAACTTCCGTGGTTACGTATCGTACAACTTCAACCTAATTGATGCTGGCGATAAAATGGGTTCAACTGAATTCGCTAACCACAAAGCGACTAAAGCTGACGCAGAAGACGAGCTAGCTCTAGGCCTACGTTACGACTTCTAATTCAGTCTTAAGACTTGAAGATAAAATGCTCGCACTATGCGGGCATTTTTTATATCCAGAATTCTGCAATTTTTCGGTATATACTCAATTGCATAACTAACCTCACGAACTGTCATTATGCGCTTACGTTGGTCTTTATTACTTTTTTCTAGTCTCGCCCCACTTACATCTATGGCTTATCCTCATCAAGAGGTTTTGCCAGAAGGCTCCCGTGTCAGCTTGATTGCTGAAAAACTCAACGACCAAAGCGAGCTAACCGGTATTAATCCAACCGACCAATATTTCCCGCCAGCTAGCACGCTAAAAGTCGTCACCGCTTTGGCTGCGAAACTTGAATTGGGAAACAACTTTGCTTTTCGCACTACCCTAGAAAGCTCTAGCTCGGACGCCGTCATTCATTTTTCTGGTGATCCAACGTTGTTGACTGGCGATCTCAAAAATCTACTGACTCGCGCAAAGAAAAACGGTTTAACGCAAATCAAAGGCGACCTATGGCTTGATAATAGTGCCTTTACTGGATATAACCGCGCGGTCGGTTGGCCGTGGGACATTCTAGGGGTTTGTTATAGTGCGCCAGCATCGGCGATCACTCTAAATGACAACTGTGTTCAAGCTTCCATCTACACCAAGAAAAACGGTTCAACACGGGTTTATGTTCCTGAACATCAACCAATTAATGTCAGCACTAGTGTAAAAACCGTGTCTAGAAGCGTCCAAAAGAGCCGTCATTGCGATTTAGACCTAATTGCCAAGCCCGACAACCATTATGAACTTAACGGCTGCCTCGTTGACCGAGGGGACAAACCGTTACCTCTTAAATTTGCCGTACAAGACCCAGAAAGTTACACCAGCAAAAAATTAGAGAAGTTGCTTAAACAAGTTGGAATCAGCTTGAAAGGCAATATCCGTATCGGCACGCCTCCAGAAAAGCAGCGTAAATTGCTCGCGATACATAAATCGAAGCCTTTACCTCAATTGTTGGATCAAATGCTTAAACGCTCTGATAACCTTATTGCCGATACACTGACCAAAACATTGGGCGCGAAGTTTTTTGTCCAGGCGGGAAGCTTCGCCAATGGTACAGAAGCGATCAAGCAAATTATTTTTGCCAATACTGGAGTCGATATTCGTAATGCAAGACTAGAAGATGGCTCTGGCTTATCACGTAACAACCGAATCTCAGCGACCTCTATGGCGGCAATCCTGCGTTACATTTGGCAGCATGAGAAGGAACTCAACCTAATCGCCATCATGCCAAAGTCAGGTGAGTCTGGGACTTTGCAGTACCGAAAAAGTATGCGTAAAGCACCGATCAAAGGGCAGTTGATAGCAAAGAGTGGCTCGTTATACGGGACTTACAATATGGCAGGGTATGGGTTAGATAAGAATGGTAAACCAAACACTGTGTTTGTTCAGTTTGTATCGGATTATTTCCCAGAAAAAAGGGACGATAACAAACCTGTCGTCGCCCCTATTACGCGTTTTGAAAAACTCTTCTATCAAGACATTATCAGCTTCAGTCAGGCAATACCTAAGAAGTAGTTAACAACGGTAAAGTAAATCCACATACCTGAGATATCAACAATTGATGCTAAAACTGGGCTCACCAAAACGGCAGGGTCCAGTTTAAATGCTCGAGCAATAATAGGCAGTAGCCCACCTAATGTCGTCGAAATCGTCACCTGAATAAACAGAGCGACTGCAATAGCAAATGCGATGGTTTCAAGCTCAAAACCGCCCGTTGATTGATTACCGCTAAACAGCATAATTCTGCCAATCATCACGATAGAAATCGTAAACGCGATACATAAAGCGACGCGGCTTTCTTTCCAAAGCACTGCAAGCCATTGACGCTTCTTAAGCTCTCCAGTTGCAAGAGCTCGGATAACTAACGTAGCCGCCTGCGTTCCTGTATTACCACCAGCAGCAGCAATCACGGGCATGTATACAGCCAGCAAAACCAATTGGCTTAGTGTGTCCTCGTATTGAGCGATGATAAGTCCAGAGACAATACCAAGTAATGCAAGGGCAATGATCCAGCCAATACGCTGCTTCACATGCTCGATAACACTCGTCGATAAATAACCGTCCGGTGTATCAACCTCTGACATATGCAGCCCTAGCTGGTGCGCATAATGTCTCGCTCGTTTGTCATACCCTGCTTGTTCTAGTTGAGCAATTAGGCTGTTCACATAACCAACCGAGCAGTGCTGTAAAATACCGACGGCTTCGTCGATAGGCATTACGGTCAATAAGTGTAGCTGTTGCTCCTGCTCATATTGCAGAAATGCATTACGAGCGGCACCAATTTCAACCTCTGAGAAGTTTGGTGTTGTTTCAATAAAAGTGTTGTTCATTACCGTCATGGCGAATCTCCCGATTGGCATTGGTAACGACCATCGACAACGCACGCAAAAGGTTGTTCGCGCACTTGCTTTCTATATAACAAAATCAAGATGCGTGAAGACATCAATACAATTGCACTGTCTGTTCAGAATTAGTTGAAGGAAATAACAAGAAGGAAAAATAGAAAAGATGCCTTACCACTCAGGTAAGGCGGAGATCGCCAATACCGAAGCGGGTTATTTCGCTCCCTTAATCTTACTCACCCAGCAACTGGGAGGATGGTCGGTATTGTTCATGTAAATCTCCGATAAAGCTGCTCATTTTACAGCGCGCGTATAGTAACAAAGTTCATCTGTTTTTACAGTCAATGTCATACGATTTCACTAAATTTTAATACAAAAAAAGCGCCGATTAGGCGCTTTCATTTTGGGCAGTTATTGATTACTTAATAGTAATACGTGCAAATTTGCGTTTGCCAACTTGGAATACGTAAGTTCCAGATTCTGGCGCAAACTTCGCATCAGCAACTTTCTCGCCTTCAATCTTAGCTGCGCCTTGTTTAACCATGCGCATTGCTTCAGAAGTTGAAGCACATAGACCTGCTTCTTTCAGTAGGTTTGCTACTGGTGTGCCCGCTTCAAAATCAAACTCAGGCATTTCATCTGGAATTTGGTTCTTAGCAAAACGGTTCACGAATTCTTGCTCTGCCGCATCAGCATCCGCTTCACTATGGAAACGAGCAATGATTTCTTTCGCTAGCAGTACTTTGATATCACGAGGGTTCTTACCTGCTTCCACGTCAGCTTTGAACTGTGCAATTTCTTCCAATGGACGGAAAGACAGTAGCTCGTAGTAGCTCCACATTAGATCGTCAGAGATAGACATGATCTTACCAAACATTTCGCTTGGCGCTTCGCTAATACCAATGTAGTTACCAGAAGATTTAGACATCTTCTTCTCACCGTCTAGACCAACAAGCAGTGGCATCATTAATACCACTTGTGGTTTTTGACCGTGAGATTTTTGCAGTTCACGCCCCATTAGTAGGTTGAACTTCTGGTCAGTACCACCAAGCTCAACGTCTGTTTCCATTGCTACTGAGTCCCAACCTTGCAGTAGTGGGTACATAAACTCATGAATAGCGATTGGCTGACCACCTGCGTAACGCTTTTTAAAATCGTCACGTTCTAGCATACGTGCAACCGTTTGGTTAGCCGCTAGACGAATCATACCCTCGGCACCAAGCTCAGATAGCCACTCAGAGTTGAACTGAATCTTAGTCTTAGCCGGATCAAGAATCTTAAATACTTGCTCTTTGTATGTCTCTGCATTGCGCAATACGTCTTCACGGCTAAGTGGAGGACGCGTTGTGTTCTTACCTGTTGGGTCGCCAACCATTGCAGTGAAGTCACCGATTAGGAACGTCACTTCATGACCTAGCTCTTGGAACAAGCGAAGCTTATTGAAAATAACCGTATGGCCTAGGTGGATGTCAGGTGCTGTTGGATCGGCACCGAGTTTAATACGTAGAGGACGGCCTTCTTTTAGTTTCGCGATCAGCTCTTCTTCTGGAATCAGCTCTTCAACACCGCGCTTAATCTCGGCTAATGCAGCTTCAATGCTCGCCATTCTTGTTCACTCCCACAGATTTGGCAAAAATATAATAGCTGAACATCTTACTTGAATAGCGATGCATTTTGAAACACGTTAGACTAGGTAGTTGTCAATTTTTACGTTTAATTTAGCAATCAAGTACCTTATGCATTCGATTTTTGTCAGACTCCCACTCTTGCACAAAGTATTGATCGGCTTTTTTAGTGCCCTCATCATCTTTGCACTATTCTTTTTGCCTGATCCGCAAGACCTCGACCCGCAGCAAAGCCGACTCAAAGTTGGTGAGCACTATTCGGTACCAATTTCTGTAGAATCTCCCGAGCGCAGCGCCTCTTCTAATCTTCCTTCTGTTTTGCGTTGGGAAACCTACAAAGTCAAAAATGGCGAAAGCGCTGCCGTCCTGTTTAATCGTGTGGGGCTCTCCCCTCGTCTTCTTCACGAACTCATCACTTCAGATAAAGAGATCAAAGCGCAGCTTACTCGGCTTCGTCCCGGAGACCGATTGCAATTTGGCTTTGATGAAAATAACGATTTTATACAGCTAAAACGTACATTGAATGCTTTTGAAACTTTCCGTATCAAGTTGCAGGGAAGTAAATACGTCTCTGAAGTCGACAAAAAAGAAGTCGACTATCAATACAACTACGCCGAAGCGACAATTAAATCTAACTTCTGGAATGCTGGTATTTCATCGGGATTGAATGCAAATCAAATCATGGAGCTGGCGGGAATCTTTGGTTGGGATATCGACTTTGCGCTGGATATTCGTAAAAACGACACCTTCCGAGTGCTTTATCAAGAAGAGGTCGTCGAGGGCGAAGTCATTGGACGTGGTAAGATCATCGCCGCAGTCTTTAAAAACCAAGGTGACACCTTCACCGCGATTTTAGATGAGAAGAGTGGTAAGTACTTCGACGAAAATGGTCGAGCAATGAAAAAGGCCTTCTTACGTGCGCCTCTGGATTTCCGCCGTGTAACCTCAAACTTCAACCCTCGTCGCCTTCACCCAGTAACCGGGAAAGTTCGCCCTCACCGTGGTACAGACTATGCAGCACCAGTTGGTACTCCAATTTGGGCTGCGGGTAACGGCGTAGTGCTTAAGTCGGCTTACAACAAATTCAATGGTAACTACGTCTTCATTAAACACAGCAATACCTATGTGACTAAGTACTTACACTTAACCAAACGCATGGTGAAGACAGGTCAACGTGTTAAACAAGGACAAACGATTGGTACTCTAGGTGGTACTGGACGAGTAACCGGACCTCACCTGCATTATGAATTCTTAGTAAACGGCGTACACAAGAACGCAAGGACGGTAAAATTGCCGCAATCGAAATCTTTGACGGGGAAAGCAAAGCAAACCTTTATGGCTAACGCGAAAATCAGCATGGCGAAGCTTGACCGTTACAGTAAGTTACTCGCAATGAAATAATGTTGAGTGATGCGAGTAAAAATTGAATCACCAAGAGGCAGCCTAGGCTGCCTCTTTTGTTTCTGTTTGAGAATCATCAATATTATGCTCACGTCCAAGCATTAACAGGCAAGGCGTTAAAACCAAAGTCAGCACGGTCGCAAATGCCAAGCCACCAGCAACTGCGGTTGCTAATTGAGACCACCACTGGGTACTTGGTGCGCCAAATTCAACTTTTTGGTTCACCAAATCGATGTTCATTTCTAACACCATTGGCAACAAACCTAATATGGTCGTCACTGTGGTAAGCAACACAGGGCGCAAGCGCTGAACCCCAGTCCGTAATATCGCGTCTGACTTTTCTAGACCACGTTTACGCATTTGGTTATAGGTGTCGATCAATACGATGTTGTTGTTTACAACAATACCAGCCAACGCAATCACCCCAATACCCGACATAATGATGCCGAACGGTTTTTGGAAGATGAGCAAGCCAGCAAACACACCAACCGTAGAAAACAGGACGGCACTAAGGATCAAAAAGGCTTGGTAAAAGCTGTTGAACTGGGTAATCAAAATCAACGCCATAACGCCAAGTGCAACCATAAAGGCACTTTGTAAAAACGCAGAAGAGTTTTCTTGCTCCTCGTTTTGACCGCGAATTTTAAACTCAATACCAGCAGGCAAGCCCAGCTGCTCTACTTCTGCAGCTATCTTTGGTAATTCAAGAGCAAGGTTATAACCTTCAACCATGTCTGCTTTGATGTTCACTACGCGTCGACCATCAACACGTCGAATCGTATCTTGCTTATGGTCCGGCTTAATCTGCGCAAAGTTCGTGATCGGAACTAAGCCAGCCGCCGTTTTTACGCGTAATTGATCAAAGCGCCCGATATCCCGCTTATCTTGCGGATAACGCACTAAGATATCGACTTCTTCATCGGCATCATCGGGCAGATAATCACCAATCTTCAAACCGTTAGTCACAAACTGGACAGTATTACCAACCAAAGTCGCATCAGCAGCAAAACGAGAAGCATCGTCTCTGCGGATATCAATCTGCCAATCAATCCCCTCTTTATTAGTGGTATCACTCAAGTTAGTTAAAGCGGGATTGCGATCAGCCCAGTAACGAACCATTTTGGCCGCACTGTCTAACTGATCAATGCTTGAGTTTTGTGCCGACATTTCAATGACGAGATCATGCTCTACTGGCGGACCAGCATCGGGGAATTTGTACTCCAACTCTACGCCTGAGAATTGATTAGTAGTCTGTTTGAGCTCTTCAATGATGTCTTTCACTTTGCGACGATATTGCCAATCGACAGGCGTAATCTGAATCTGACCAATCTCATCACCATCATTTGAATCCGTTCCGGTACGCGTATAGACACTCTCAAACTCATCGTGTCCTAGCATGACTTTTTCGATCTCTTTCATCACGACGTCTTTTTCGTTGATCGATAAATCACCGTAAGAACGCACCTTGACGGTAAAGAAAGCAGGATCTACCTCTGGAAAAAACTCCGCACCTAAGCCAGCTTTGCTGTAAGTAAAACCGACTCCACCCGCAAGCAATATCGCACTAAGTAACACTTTAAGTGGGTGCTTAATCGCAATCGACAACGTACGATAGTAAAGCTTTGTAATGCCCGTCGCTTTCTCAAACTCTCCGTTGTGCAAGTCAACCATCTCTTGCTGGCTTTTCTGGTTAACAGCTTGAGGCTTACCAATGATTCCGCCTATAACCGGCACAAACAACAACGCCATTACAAGAGAAGCAGTCAAGGTTGCAATTAAGGTTAATGGTAAATACTTCATGAACTCGCCAGTAATATCTGGCCAAAAGAGTAATGGAGCAAATGCGGCGAGAGTGGTAGCCGTAGAGGCTGTAATCGGCCATGCCATACGTTTTGCAGCATCACGATAGGCTTCTTTACGTGGTATACCCTCTTGCATCCGCCTATCGGCAAACTCTGTCACGACAATTGCCCCATCAACGAGCATGCCGACTGCCATGATGAGAGCAAACAACACAACAATGTTGACCGTTAAGCCAAATACCGACAGAACTAATAACCCCGTCAGGAAAGATCCCGGAATAGAGATCCCAACAAGCAACGCCGTTCGAACCCCAAGAATTGCAATGATAACAATCACCACAAGAATGATTGCCGAGAGAATGTTGTTTTGCAGATCGTTAAGCATCAGTTTGACGTCATCAGACTGATCCCACGTGTATTTGACTTGTAGGTTATTCGGCCACTCTGAACGCTTTTGTGCCTCAAGCATTACTTGTTTGACTAACTCAACTGTCTCAATGATGTTTTCACCTGCGCGCTTTTTGACGTTGAGAACAACAGCAGGATTACCATCTAAGCGAGCAAAACTCTCAGGATCACGAAACGCCCTACGCACCGTCGCCACATCTCCAAAGGTAATCACCTCTTTGCCATTAACTTTAATTGGCAACTCTAAGACGTCTTTTAAAGAATCAAAAACAGAAGGGACTTTAACTGAGAAACGACCATATCCCGTATCGACAAAACCTGCTGCTACGACACGGTTGTTTAACGCGATCAAGTTGTAGATATCCGCTTGATCCAAACCGTAGCTTTCCATCAGCAATGGATCGACGACGATCTCTACAATGTCCTCCCGATCTCCCGCAATATCGACTTCTAGCACCTGACGATAGCTTTCTAATCTATCGCGAAGTACACGGGCAATTTGTACGGTTGTACGTTCTGGTACAGTCCCGTAAAGCACAACCGTAAGTACTGGTTCTTCAGAGGCAAATGTGACTTCATTTACGGTCGGTTCATCGCTGTCTTCTGGCAACTTCGGCTTAGCTAGATCGACAGCATCACGCACATCGGCCATTGCTTCAGCAAGATCGACGCCTACACTGAACTCTAACGTCACAGAGGCATGACCTTCTGAAGCCACAGCGGTCATTTCTTTTACGCCTTCAATCGAACGCAACTCTTGCTCTATTGGGCGTACCAATAAGCGTTCTGCATCTGTTGGTGAAATCCCCTGATGCCCAACAGAAACATAAATGATTGGGATAGTGATGTCGGGACTCGACTCTTTGGGGATCGTGATGTAGGTGATCACACCTGCAATCAAAATCATCACCAACAAGGTGAGCATGGTACGTGCACGCAATAACGCAGCATCAATCAAAGCAAACATATTGCCTCCTTACTGCTGATTCGCGGCTTCGATGGCATCATCCACCTTCGTCGCCATCACTAAATCACCATCACGCGCAAAACCTTGTCCGAGCACAATGATGTCCACTTGGTCGCCCAATCCAGACAGCCAAACACCATCTTTTTCGGCTTTCACAAGTTGAATAGGAACAAAGTGGACATGCTGCTCACGCAGTGTCTTGATGCCAAGGTTGCCTTCTTCATCGAGCGCAAGCATCGCTGCGGTCACTTTTACGGCCAACACTTCACTCAAAGACAACACGACTTCGGCACTGATCCCCGCCGGCATTGCACTCTCACGGTTATCAATTTCGATCTCAATGGGGAACGTATTGGTTGAAGTCGAAGACACACGTCCGATATAAAGAATTGTGCCTTGGTGGTGGACGTTGTTGATAGTGCGAACGTCAGCGACTTGGCCTTCTTTTAAATACTGAATGTGACGCTCGCTCACATCCGCCTCGATGACTAACTTTTCAAGGTCAATAACGGTGGCAATCGGATCGCCAACACCAACAAAGTCACCAACTTCAACGAATCTATGGTCAAGAATGCCATCGAAAGGCGCTCTTACTTTGGTGTTTTTGAGTGCAGTTTCAACGTTACTTAGGCTTGCTCGAGCATCAACCAAGGCCGCTTGTGCTGTGGCAAACGCAACTTCACCCTGTAAACCTCGATTTTTCAGAGACTCTGCGGCTTTAAACTCTTTTTCTTTAACACGCAGCATCGCTTTAGCGCGTTTGAGCTGAATATCGAGGTCACGTTCATCAATATTGGCAATCACCTGCCCTTGTTTCACGTTTTGCCCTTTTTGCACATTCAAACTGATGATCTTACCTGCGACTTCAGCCCCTAGGCGAGCTTGTCGATTTGGTGCAGTGCGACCGTACAGTTCAATGGTTTTGCTGGTTGGTTGGGCGGTAAAAGAGTTGAACATCACCTTAGCAACAGGTGTGTCTTCAGATTGAGAGTTT
Source organism: Vibrio sp. 10N.222.52.B12 (assembly GCF_002875385.1). NCBI lineage: Bacteria > Pseudomonadati > Pseudomonadota > Gammaproteobacteria > Vibrionales > Vibrionaceae > Vibrio > Vibrio sp. 10N.222.52.B12. The sequence goes on from NZ_MDAW01000117.1 coordinate 104,828, forward strand.
GAAAGAGAAGCCGTTTCGTCTTTTGCTTTAAGTTGACCCATTGCGAGCCAAGCAGCTAAAGCGATCACAAGCGTTAGAGAGACTAGCCATGGACGCTCTACAATACGACGTCCAAAAGAAGATCCAGACATACAAAGTCCTTTTTATTTTTAGCTCGCAGCTCTCTTTGGAACTGGGAGTGCGTTTACGTGACTTCCTGCTACGTAAAACTCAGGCAGCCAATTGGCTGCCTGTTGTCGTGTTAATTAAACACTGAATGATGCACCACAACCACAAGTTGTCGTCGCATTTGGGTTATTGACGAAGAAGCGAGCTCCTTCTAAACCTTCTGTGTAATCAACCACGCCACCGATTAGGTATTGCAGGCTCATTGGGTCTACAACCAGTGTTACACCGCTGTTTACGATTGTTGTGTCGCCTTCATTTACGTTCTCATCAAATGTGAAACCGTATTGGAAACCACTACAGCCGCCACCAGTAATGTATACGCGTAATTTCAGCGCTGGGTTTTCTTCTTCCGCAATCAACGTTTGAACGCGAGATGCCGCGGCATCAGAAAAAGACAATGGTACGTTTACTTCGCTCACGAAGACCTCTCTCACTCGTGTAATGCGTCAAGCCTGAAGCAAGACGTCAAATTTGTGCTAATTAGAGCGATTATCCAATACCTGACCAACTCGTTCAAGTATTCACCGCCGATTCTTTATATCCGATGCTGATATGTAAGATTACAACGCCAGACTACACATAAATTACCCAAAACGTTTCTAACTTGAAATTAGCTAGGTACAATGCGCTCCACTTGGTCCGAGCAATCAAAAGAGGATAACCCCATGACCAAATCATCAGAGCTATATCAAAAGGCTCAGCAAACCATTCCTGGCGGTGTGAACTCACCAGTTCGTGCATTCAACGGCGTTGGCGGTTCTCCGCTATTTATCGAACGAGCAGACGGTGCCCTGATTTTTGATGCCGATGGTAAAGCGTACATTGATTACGTTGGCTCTTGGGGTCCTATGATTCTAGGTCATAACCACGCAGTTATCCGTCAAGCAGTTATCGATGCAGCACAACGCGGTCTAAGTTTTGGTGCGCCAACTGAGATGGAAATCGCGATGGCTGAGCTTGTATCTGAGCTCGTGCCATCAATGGAACAAATCCGCATGGTGAGCTCTGGCACAGAAGCAACCATGAGTGCTATCCGTCTTGCTCGTGGCTTCACTGGCCGTGACAAGATCATGAAATTTGAAGGTTGTTACCACGGCCACGCTGACAGCTTGCTAGTAAAAGCGGGCTCTGGCGCACTAACTCTAGGCCAACCAAGCTCTCCTGGCGTTCCTGCAGATTTTGCTAAGCATACGTTAACGGCAACATTCAACGATCTAGATTCAGTCCGTGAACTGTTCGCTGCAAACAAAGGCGAAATCGCTTGTATCATCGTTGAGCCAGTTGCGGGCAACATGAACTGTATTCCACCAGTAGAAGGCTTCCATGAAGGTCTACGCGAAATCTGTGACCAAGAAGGTGCACTACTGATATTTGATGAAGTAATGACAGGTTTCCGTGTTGCTCTTGGTGGCGCGCAAGCACACTACAACATCAAACCAGACCTAACGACACTAGGTAAGGTTATCGGTGGTGGTATGCCAGTGGGCGCTTTTGGTGGTCGTAAAGAAGTCATGCAATACGTAGCGCCAACAGGCCCTGTTTACCAAGCGGGCACGCTTTCTGGTAACCCAGTTGCAATGGCAGCAGGCTTTGCATGTTTGAACCTTCTAAAAGAAGAAGGGAACGAAAAGCGCCTAGCAGCAAAAACTAAGCAACTTGCACAAGGCTTCAAAGAACTTGCCGACAAACACGGCGTGCCATTGGTAGTAAACCAAGTGGGCGGTATGTTTGGCTTCTTCTTCACTGCCCAAGAAACCGTAACGTGCTACGAAGACGTGACTAAGTGCGATGTTGAGCGCTTCAAACGTTTCTTCCACCTAATGCTAAAACACGGCGTATACCTAGCGCCATCGGCATTCGAAGCAAGCTTCACTTCTCTTGCACACGGCTCAAAAGAGATCGATGCAACATTAGAAGCGGCAGATCGCTGTTTTGCAATTCTGGCAGAAGAAGCGAAGTAAGCTTTTCTCCCCAGAACATCAATACTAAAAAGGACCTTCACGGTCCTTTTTTATTGCCTGCATTACGCTTGCCAGTTAAAAATCACTAAGATAGCTAACACGCCAAGAACGATACCAAACCACGGAATACGCTTAGTTTTCTTTTCACTCTGACACTTCTTGTCACCGTTACAACAACCCATTTTTCTATCTCTTGATTGATAACTGCCTGATTTGTGGTCATTATAACAAGGTCCGTTGCACCTTCCCAATTCGGCTATGTCATAAGCTTGAAAGAATCGTCGGTGCAAAGTAATAAAGGTTTGACGCTGTGGTATAAAGCGCTAGCCGTAACATCATCCGTAAGTTGGATTAATCCCATGCCGAACAATGTAAAAATCACGTCGAGTCACCGAGTGTTAGTTGTTGCACTACTCGCCGCTGCTTTTGCCTGCTATTTATTGGTTGAGCCCTATGTAAACTCAATCGTAATGGCCTTTATCATCTCGCTACTTATGTTCCCAATACATGAGTGGTTTGAGAGCAAAATGCCTAACCATAAAAACTTGGTCTCGCTACTCTCTTGCGTGGTTCTAACCTTTATTATTGTGATTCCATTGTTGTTTGTCTTTGCTGCTATCGTTCAGCAAGGTTCCGTCTTTTCTCAAAACACCTATAAGTGGGTGACCAATGGTGGAATCCAAGATATCTTCCAACACCCTTGGGTAGTCAAAGGTTTAGCACTGGTTAATGAGTACTTACCTTTCGATAAAATAGAGCCTCAAGCTATCGCAGAGAAGATTGGTCAATTCGCCACATCATTTGGTTCAAACCTTGTAGCTATTAGCGCAAAAATCCTCGGTGATGCAACGAACTTCCTAATGGATTTCTTCCTAATGTTGTTCGTTTTGTTCTTCCTACTGCGTGACCACGACAAGATCATCTCGGCGATGCGCCATATTCTGCCACTCTCTCGTAGCCAAGAAGACAAAATACTGACCGAAATTGAGCAAGTATCGAAATCTGCAGTTATGGGCTCGTTCTTAACCGCAATAGCGCAAGGTTTCGCTGGCGGTATCGGTATGTGGCTTGCTGGTTTCCCTGGCTTATTCTGGGGCACCATGATGGGCTTCGCCTCTTTCATTCCAGTGGTCGGTACCGCACTGATCTGGATTCCAGCAGCAGCCTACTTGTTCCTGACTGGTGACACCACTTGGGCAATCTTCTTGACGGTGTGGAGTATCGTTGTCGTTGGTTCGATCGATAACCTATTACGTCCATTGCTAATGCAAGGCAGCGCAGGCATGAACACGCTAATGATCTTCTTCTCGCTGCTGGGCGGTCTGCATCTATTTGGTTTAATTGGCCTTATTTACGGTCCACTGATCTTTGCCGTGACCATGGTTCTATTCAATATCTACGAAGAAGAGTTTAAAGACTTCCTCAACCAACAAGACAATAGCTAACAACCGCTTATTCACTTCAAGCTTGGGCCAGATTATGCGAAAATCTGGCCCTAATTATTTCTGATGAACCAAATTTATGTCTGCTTATATCGCTCCAAGCCAAATAGCTCAGCGTCAACTCGAGTATTTTAACGGAAAACACGTTTTAGTTGCTGGTGAAGTAGAAGACTTATTTCCACTGGAACTGGTGGATCACTGTGAGTCTGTTGAAGTATTCACTTCAAACTACAGCTATTACCGTCAAATCAGTACTTCTGAAAAAATCAAAAGCCATTTTGGTTCAGAGTTTGATGCCGATACGCAGGCAGACATGGTGTTACTGTACTGGCCAAAGGCAAAGCCAGAGGCGGAGTACCTACTCGCTATGTTAATGGCGAAGCTAGGCATCAACACTGAGATCGTAGTCGTCGGCGAAAATCGCTCCGGCGTGAAAAGCATTGAGAAAATGTTTAAAGGCTATGGCCCTGTGAAGAAGTACGACACGGCTCGTCGTTGTTCATTTTACTGGGGAACATGCTTGAGCGAGCCAAAGCCGTTTGATCAAGCAGAATGGTTTAAATCTTATACCATTACTCTTGGAGAACAATCCGTTGAAGTAAAAAGCCTTCCAGGTGTATTCAGCCATGGTGAATTTGACTTGGGTAGCCAATTACTTTTAGAAACGTTGCCAAACCTGTCAGGTAAAGTGCTCGACTTCGGTTGTGGTGCAGGTGTTTTAGGCGCATTTATGGCGAAAGCCAATCCAGAAATTGCGATTGAAATGTGTGACATCAACGCGTATGCCATCACTTCAAGCCAAGCAACACTCGAAGCGAACGGGTTATCAGGTCGTGTTTTTGCCTCAGATATCTACTCAGACACGGCTAAAGACTACCGTTTTATCATTAGTAACCCACCATTCCATAGTGGTTTAGACACCAACTATAACGCTGCCGAAACCTTACTTGGACAAGCACCACGCTACATGACACGAGATGGTGAAATGATCATCGTTGCAAACAGCTTCTTGAAATACCCTCCAATTATTGAGCAAACATTCAATAATTGCGAGACGCTAAATAAGACTAATAAGTTCTCGATTTACTACGCGAAAAAACCTTAGCCTCTCTATTGCGCAGGTGAAATCCTGCGCACTTCTTACTTAAATTTCATTCAACTCTTCGAAAAACTGCGTCACTCCCCACGCTTTGCAATCAACTTTCTTGTCAAAGAAAAAAAACTCGTTAATTTTGTTAATTCTATCGAATCTAACTTCTTATCCGTTTTTAACGAGAACCTTGGCAAGCCCTAGTAATTTGGTCGCTGCCCTTTTATGAGTTGTAATCTTATTCATGTTTAAATTCTACAAAAAGCAGAAATTTAAGCGCCTGCAAAGCACGCTAATGACCGCGTTTTTGGTTCTTAGTATCACGCCTTTGACGATCACTGCGATTTTCTTCCTGCAGTCACACAGTAAAGATCTTCAAGAACAAAGTACCTCACACCTACTTTCTGTGCGTGACACGAAGCAACAACAGATCATCGACTACTTTGCGGCTCAAGAAACTGAGGTCATGGGCTTTGTTCGCTCAGAATTGGCGTATGCCAGTGGTGGTCGATTCTATGGTTTAGTCAATGCATTCAGTCGCCTAGGGCATGATATTGACGAAGCGAGAGAGAACGCACAGCAACGTTATATCCAAGGCAGTGGCGACCAGATAAAAACTTCAATTTTGCCAGAGTCCTCTAACTATGTTGGTAGTGAGCGTTATCGCCTATTACATAAACGCTACCACTGGGCGTATCTAGAACTGTTAAAGCGCTCTGACTTCAACGACATCTTGTTGGTCGACATTGACGGTAACGTGACTTATTCAATCAATAAAGATGACAATTACGGCACAAACTTACTGACTGGCAGCTATAAAGACAGCGCCTTGGGCCGAACATTCAAACGTCTGTCGGAGGACGTTAATGCGCGTCGTAAAGTCAATGAAGATTACACACCTGTTGTGTTTTCTGACTTTGAGATCGAAAACGGTAAGCAAGTCGCCTGGCTAGGTGCGCCGATTGTTCAGCAAGGTTACCTGCACAGCTATGCCATGTTCCGACTACCAAACAATGGCATTACAAAGCTAATTGCAGAAATTAACCGTGATTCTTCTATTGAGACTTTGTTGGTTGGCAGTGATCACAAACCTCGTACAATTAACACCAAGCAAGACAACATCCAAAACAGCCTAGAAATTATCGACAAAGCACTCGCGGGCGAAACCGAAGTAGGCACTTACAGCAACCGCTTAGGTGAAGAGATGATCGCGGCGTTTGCACCCATTGAAACTCGTGGTCTAACTTGGGCGCTAGTCGTACAGCTTCCTGAAAAAGAAGCGTTTGCCCGTGTCCATCAGCTTGAGAAACTGTTTGTGATTGCGATGTTGATTGCAATTGTATTAGTCGTTATCGCTTCACATTACTTATCTAATTTCATCACTTCGCCGCTACTCAAGCTTACTTGGGCAGCTGAGAAAGTGTCTGCTGGTGACTTAGATGAGACGACCTTTAATACTCAGCGAAAAGATGAGATCGGGCGTCTTGCGATCAGCTTTGAACGTATGCAGCGCTCAATTCGAGAAAAGATTCAAACGATTAAACAACAAAACGAAGAGCTTGAGAGCAACATTAAGTTGATTCAAAAGCAAAACGAGGAGTTGCAATTAGCAGACAAACTCAAAGATGAATTCCTAGCAACTACGTCTCACGAATTGCGGACACCGCTACACGGCATGGTGGGGATTGCAGAGACATTGGTATCTGGCGCAAACGGTGCGATTCCTGCGAGCCAAAAATACCAGCTAGACATCATTATTAAGAGTGGTCAGCGCTTGGCAAATCTCGTTGATGATTTATTGGATTATCATAAGATGCGCTATGGCAGCATGGATATCCAAAAATCAGCGGTAAGCTTAGCAAGTGCAACACGTTTGGTACTAGAACTCTCTGGCCACCTATTAGGTAACAAAACAATCCGCATCATTAACCAAGTTCCTGCGGACTTAAAAGCGGTCTCTGCCGATCCACAACGTATAGAGCAAGTGCTTTACAATTTGATTGGTAACGCAATTAAGTACACCTCAGAAGGTAAAATTGTCATCTCCGCAAATGTGGTGGACGATCAGGTGCGCGTCCAAGTCGTTGATACTGGCCAAGGTATCCCAGCGGAACACTTGGAGCACATCTTTGAACCGCTCATTCAGGCGGGCCAAGATGCAAGTCGTTACCGTCAGGGTGCAGGACTCGGCCTATCCATTAGCCGTCAGCTTATCGAGTTAATGGGCGGCTCACTGTATGTAAGTAGTCAACCAATGGTAGGAACAACCTTTAGCTTCACTTTACCTCTTGCAACAGAAGAGGAAATAAAAGCAACACAAACTCTGGCGGCTCGTGGTCACTTCCAAATCCCTGAAGCAAATTTGGAAAACACCGACGACTTATCTCTGCCAGAAAACCCGGATGGTCCACTACTCTACGTCGCAGATGATGAACCAGTAAACTTACGCGTTTTAGAGAGCTTCTTACGATTGGAAGGCTATCGAGTGCGTACGATTTCAGATGGCCCTGATACGCTAGCGTTAATTGAACAAGAGAAACCAGAGCTGTTGCTATTGGATATCATGATGCCAGGCATGAGTGGCTACCAGGTATGTAGCGAGTTACGTAACACTTACGACCACGCAGAACTGCCGATCATCATGTTAACGGCATTAAGCCAGACAGAAGATCGTGTAAGAGGCTTCGAGGCTGGTGCAAATGATTACTTGTCCAAACCATTTAATAAACAAGAACTAGCCGCTCGAATCCAAGCGCATTTGACAGCAAGCAAAGCCGAAATGCGTCACATGGAAAACAAGTTGCTTGAATCTGAGCTGCGTCAACGCGCAGAAGTCGAAGCCAGTTTACTTGAAACACAAGGACGTTTGTTAGAGCAACTTGAATCTGCTCCTGAGGCCATCATCTGTTTGCGAGAAGACCAACGAATTCGCTTTGCCAACGAGGCTGCTTGTAAACTCTTCAAACGCAGCCTAGAACAGTTAAAACGCTCATCAGCTGATGAACTCATTGCGCCAAAATTCTTAACCGTCAAGCAACCACACTACTGTGGCAAGATTGATATCTACATCGAAGATATTCGTCAAAACATTGAAGCAGACATTCTCAAACTGCCAGAAGGCTCTGGTTTAGACGTTATGTACATCTTTAACGTTGGTGGTGGAGCAAACGCAGCACGTATTCATAATCTGGAAACGGCAGTAGAAGTTCTTTCATGCTATGCGTTCGATGGAGACAAAGATCAACTACAAAAACTGAAAGAACTGGGCGGAGAGTTTACTCGTCTTGCCGACAAAGCATTAGGCAATAAGAAAGATAAACAAGAGTTGATGCGTGAAGTACTGGTTGATGCGATGACACATGCTTTAGAATACTGGGAGTCCGTTACAGGAGAAACCAAGTTTGCTTTCGCTGAGCAAAGCGGCTTTTGGCGTGTTTACCTAGACCGCAGTACATTACAGACTCGAACACTTGATAAATACATGCGCATCGAAACTTTGCCAAAAACACCACGCTGGAGAACCGTTTTAAACTCGATAGAGTTTATTCTTGAGCACTGTAAAGAACAAAGCCCAGAACGTGCTTACATCGAAGCACAGCGGGACAAACTGCAAAGGCTCCTCACGAGCTAAGCATGCCTATTTTAATTCAAGCCCTGCCTCGCGCAGGGCTTTTTTGATAGTAAAAGCAGCCATCCTAGCTTCCACAGCAATGCTCAAATGTATTCACCTCATTCACCTCATTCACCTCATTCACCTCATTCACCTCATTCACCACTCAATAATGGACCACTTTCCCACCTCAGTCCTTCCTATAAGACTTGGAAGCAACATATCAGAATCATTTTTAAAAGACGATTAAACCAAGTTTTTTCTGGGTTGAGCGACGGCAAATAGCATCGTGTCATTTCGAACAAATACGCAGAAAAAACACTTCCTTTCCCCTATAAAAAAAGCATAATCAGCCGCCAAATTTCATCGCCAAAATGGGCTGTTTTTTACTTTTAAAGGGAAAATTGACCAACAATTAACGGAGATTGCGAAGTCAATCACAACAGAACGGCAGATTAAATTTCACCTAGTTAATTAACAAAATTTTCGTGTGTGAGCCAGATCGCCAAAGCAAAGAGAACAAAAAAATAAACATACAATAAAAGACCTATGACGTAAGCAACCACTAACACGCAGTATTTGTGCGGATATAAACTGCGACACATATCAACGTTTGTTTTTTAGCCTACAGAGACTTAAAAACGAACAAAATGACGTTTGTAACGTAGCTGGCTTAGTTTTTAACGTTTTTAACGGGAATCGAGTTTGATTATTTTGTGGATAAGGTGTTTTCTTAGTCCTGCCTAAGGCCTACAGGCCACTCTTAGAGCGACACAATTTGAAGTGTAGTGAAGAGGTGGGCCTTGGAGAGTGTTTATCAATTGATGACATTCAATTCCATTAGTGAAATGAAAGCAAATAGTAAGGAACAGCTATGCTTGCCAATATTAAAAAAACAGCACTAGCAACAGCAATTATTGCAACGGCTACTACAGGTTTTGCATCAGTAGCTACAGCCGCTGAGCGCAGTGAACTGACTATCCACCCTAAAGAGTTTACAACTTTTGTTCGTAACTTTAACCCTTTCTTGGGTGCAACTAACCTGCACACAACTACTGACTTTATTTACGAGCCTCTAGTTGTTTTCAACGAAATGCACGGTAACACACCGGTATTCCGTCTAGCAGAAAACTTCCAAATGTCTGACGACCTAATGAGCGTAACTTTCGATATTCGTAAAGGCGTTAAATGGTCTGATGGTGAGAAATTCAATGCAGATGACGTAGTTTACTCTTTCAACCTAGTTAAAGAGAAGCCAGAACTAGACCAGTCTGGTATCAATACTTGGGTTGCTGGCGTAGAAAAACTTAATGAATACCAGGTTAAGTTCACTCTGACTGAAGCGAACTCTAACGTTCCTTACGAAATTGCTCGTGTACCTGTCGTACCACAGCACGTATGGAGTAAAGTGAAAGATCCAGCAACATTCACTAACGAAAACCCAGTTGGTTCTGGTCCATTCACAGTGATCGATACTTTCACTCCTCAACTGTACATCCAGTGTGAAAACCCTAACTACTGGGATGCAGCGAACCTAGACGTTGACTGTCTACGTGTTCCACAAATCGCAAACAACGACCAATTCCTAGGTAAAGTTGTAAACGGTGAGATGGACTGGACTTCTTCATTCGTTCCAGATATCGACCGCACTTACGCAGCAGCGAGCCCTAAACACCACTACTGGTACCCGCCAGCAGGTACACAGGCATTCGTTGTAAACTTCAAGAACCCAGATGCAGCGAAAAACGAAGCACTAACTAACGTTGACTTCCGTCGTGCATTCTCTATGGCTCTTGACCGTCAAACTATCATTGATATCGCTTTCTACGGCGGCGGTACTGTGAACGACTTCGCATCTGGCCTTGGCTACGCATTCGAAGCTTGGTCTGACGAAAAGACTCATGACAAGTTCAAAGCTTACAACTCATACAACGCTGAAGGCGCTAAGAAGCTTCTAGCTAAAGCTGGCTTCAAAGACGTAAACAAAGATGGTTTTGTTGACACTCCATCAGGTAAGTCTTTCGAGCTTCTAATCCAATCTCCAAACGGTTGGACTGACTTCAACAACACTGTACAGCTTGCTGTTGAGCAACTTGCAGAAGTAGGTATCAAAGCACGTGCTCGTACACCAGATTTCTCTGTGTACAACCAAGCAATGCTTGAAGGTACTTACGATGTTGCGTACACCAACTACTTCCACGGTGCAGACCCATACACTTACTGGAACAGTGCTTACAACTCAGCACTTCAGTCTGGCGACGGTATGCCTCGTTTCGCGATGCACTTCTACAAGAACGATAAGCTAGATGGCCTACTTAACAGCTTCTACAAAACAGCTGATAAGCAAGAACAGCTAGAAATCGCTCACGGTATCCAGCAAATCATCGCTCAAGACCAAGTGACTATTCCTGTATTGTCTGGTGCTTACATGTACCAATACAACACAACTCGCTTCACAGGTTGGTGGAACGAAGAAAATCCTAAGGGCCGTCCAAACATTTGGGCTGGTATCCCAGAGCGTCTACTTCACGTATTGGATCTAAAACCAGTTAAATAAGTAGAAGTTCATTTCTAGCGGCACACATCCCGTGTGCCGCCTATAAAAATCCCCTTGTGACCAAACCAACATATGGCGCTCGTCGTCAGGGGATTTTTCGCTCTAAATTTCGCTAGGAGCGACCTGAAACCAGAAACAGGGAAAAAATCTGGGTGAGTAAGGTGTGAGTTATGGGTTATTTTTTAAGACGTTTGTCGTTCTATCTTGTCGCGCTCTTGGTTGCAGCGACGTTAAACTTCATTATTCCGCGAGCAATGCCTGGTGACCCAGTTACCATGATGTTTGCTAACGCATCAGTACAGGTAACACCAGAGCGAATCGCAGCAATGAAAGAGCTGTTAGGTTTCGTAGATGGTCCAATTTATGTTCAATACCTGTCGTACATTAAAAACATTCTAAGCTGGGAGCTAGGTACTTCTATCCAGTTCTACCCGCTTTCAGTTAACTCTCTACTAGGCAGTGCATTTGGTTGGTCACTATTCCTAGCTGGTACGGCAGTTGTGCTTTCATTCTCTATTGCATCTGTACTGGGTATCTTTGCAGCATGGAAACGTGGTAGCAAATACGATGCATTTGTAACGCCTGGAACGCTGATTATCCAAGCAATCCCGCAAATGGTTATCGCGATGCTAGCGCTGTTTATTTTTGCAATCGGTCTTAAATGGTTCCCATCTGGTTACGCTTACACACCGGGTACCATTCCTGACTGGACAAGTTGGGAATTCATAAAGGACGTTGGTTATCACGCGGTTCTTCCATTGTTCTGTGCAACGATTGTTCAGATTGGTGGCTTCCTAGTAAATATGCGTAACAACATGATCAACCTTCTTGCTGAAGACTACATCACGATGGCAAAAGGTAAGGGTCTAAGCCAAAACCGTGTTGTATTTAACTACGCTGCACGTAACGCGCTACTACCAAGTGTTACAGCACTTTCAATGTCTCTAGGTATGGCAATCGGTGGTCAGCTTATCATCGAGATGATCTTCAACTACCCAGGCCTAGGCACAGTGCTTCTAAACGCAATTCACGCACGTGACTACCAAGTACTTCAAGGTCAGCTAATTATCATGACGATGTTCATGCTGTGCTTCAACTTAATGGCTGACATGCTGTACATGATTCTAGACCCTCGCCTACGTAAGGGAGGCAAATAATCATGAAAGAACTATTTAAACTGATTTTAGGTAACGCGTTCGCACGTGTTGGTTTAGCCATTATCGCTTTGTTTATCTTTGTTGCAGTGGCTGCTCCTTTAATTACTCAACACGCACCAGACAAACGCACGGGTAACCCACATGAATACCCTGGCTTTGTTGTAAAACAAGCGCAAAACAACCCTGATGGCTGGGTGGCTAAAAATCTAGCCGACGACCGTCGTACGCTTATCATGTCGAAAAAAGCGGACCACGTTCTAGGTACGTCTCGCATGGGTCGTGACATTTGGTCTCAAGTGGCATACGGCGCGCGAGTATCTCTAGGTGTTGGTTTCGGTGCGGGTATTATCGTTTGTTTCCTAGCAACAGTTATCGGTATCTCAGCAGGTTACTTTGGTGGCCGTGTTGATGACGTATTAAGTGCTGCCATGAACATCATGCTAGTTATCCCACAACTGCCATTACTGTTCGTACTTGCCGCCTTTATCGGGGAGGCTGGGCCACTCACCATTGCATTAATCATTGCCGGTACCTCCTGGGCTTGGGGTGCACGTGTGGTTCGAGCTCAAACCATGGCCTTGCGTGAAAAAGAATTTGTTAAAGCGGCTGAGGTTCTTGGTGAGTCATCTCTTCGTATCATCTTCGTTGAGATTCTACCAAACCTTATCCCAATCGTAGGTGCAAGCTTCATCGGTTCAGTAATGCTAGCAATCAACACGGAAGCTGTAATCTCGTTCCTAGGTCTGGGCGATGCGAACACCATCAGTTGGGGCATCATGCTGTACAACGTGCAAACCTCATCGGCGATGTTAATCGGCGCATGGTGGGAAGTTCTAGCTCCTTGTATTGCACTAACGTTACTGGTTACAGGTCTTGCTCTACTTAACTTCGCCGTTGATGAAATTGCGAACCCGCAGCTTCGCTCTCACAAAGGCATGAAGCGCTGGAAGAAACTAGCAGCAAAAGACAAGAAAGAGCGTGAGCCTGAACTGGCACCACAAAATGCACTATGGAGCGGAGATAAATAATCATGACTGCACCACTAATTTCTATCCGTAACCTATGCGTAGACTACATTACAGATGCGGGCGATGTCCGCGCCTGTAACAACGTCAGCTTTGACATCGCACCCGGCGAAGTATTCGGCCTAGCAGGTGAATCAGGCTGTGGTAAATCGACTGTTGCCTTCTCGCTAATGCGCCTTCATAAGCCACCAGCGTTTATCACTGGTGGTGAGGTTATTTTCAATGGCGAAGATATCCTCCAGTACAGTGATGACCGTATGCAAGCGTTCCGTTGGAGCGAAATGTCGATGGTATTCCAGAGTGCGATGAACGCTTTGAACCCTGTTCTTACTATGGAAGAACAGTTCTGCGACGTCATCATGCGTCATACCAATATGACGCGTGCTCAAGCAAAAACACGAGCTGAAGGTCTGCTGGAAATCGTTGATATCCACCCAAGCCGCTTAAGCGACTACCCACACCAGTTCTCTGGTGGTATGCGTCAGCGTCTAGTAATCGCAATCGCTTTGGCTCTGAATCCAAAAATGATCATCATGGATGAACCAACTACCGCACTAGATGTAGTAGTTCAACGTGAAATTCTACAAAAGATTTACGCGCTTAAAGAAGAGTTTGGTTTCTCAATCCTGTTCATCACGCATGATTTGTCTTTGATGGTCGAGTTCTCTGACCGTATCGGCATCATGTACTCAGGTGAATTAATTGAAGTTGCACCTTCTAAGCAGATTCTGGAGAGTCCTTACCACCCTTACACCAAAGGTTTGGGTAGCTCTTTCCCTCCACTAACTGGTCCAAAGACCAAATTGACTGGTATTCCGGGTAACCCGCTGAACTTGCTAGAAGTGCCACAAGGTTGCCGCTTCCAAGCTCGTTGCGACCGCGTACATGAAGCATGTACACGAGTACCAACGCAACTACGTCAAATTGAACCAGGTCGTCTCTCAAATTGTCATTTGTACGGCGACACCATTGCTCAAGCTAAGGTTTAACAACAAAAAATAACGCTAGCTAAGAACAAAAATTACACTGGAGAGAATTATGAGCAAACAATTCGGCGAACTGCTGATTGAAGGTAAAAATGTCGTTAAGGACTTCCCTTTAAACAGTAACTCAATCAAGCAATCTAAGATGCGTGCAATCAACGACGTATCTTTCAAAATGTACAAGAGCCGCGGCTTGTCAGTGGTAGGTGAGTCTGGTTCAGGTAAGTCTACTACTGCAAAAATGATTGCTAAAATGTACGCACCAACCGATGGCATCATCGAGTACAAAGGTCGTGATATCCAAGACATCACCTCTCGTCACGATTTGATGACTTACCGTGAAGGTGTGCAAATGGTATGGCAAGACCCGTTTGGCTCGCTAAACCCTACACACAACATCTTCCACCATATTGCTCGCCCACTTCTGATCCACAAGAAGGTTTCTCCGGGCAACAAAAAAGAGTTGGAAGAGCGCGTGTACAACCTACTAGAACAAGTTGGTCTGATTCCACCAAAAGAAACGGCGCAAAAGTTCCCACATCAACTCTCTGGCGGTCAACGTCAGCGCGTGAACTTGGCTCGTAACATTGCGGTTGGTGCAGAAGTGGTACTGGCTGACGAACCAACATCAATGCTTGATGTATCGATCCGTGCCGGTGTTCTTAACCTGATGGAAGAGATGAAGTTTGAGAAACAAATGTCTCTGCTTTACATCACGCACGATATCGCGACAGCGCGTTACATCGCTGAAGATCTTGCGGTTATGTATGTAGGCCACATGGTTGAATGGGGCGATACAGAGGAAATCATTCACAAGCCTCAACACCCATACACACAACTGCTGGTTTCTGCCGTTCCTGATCCATCAAAGTCAATCCACGAGAAGTTGAAAGGCAACAAAGGCGAGATACCACTTTGGACGCCAGAATCAGTTGGTTGTCCATTCGCAGGACGCTGTGTTCATGCCACAGACAAATGTCGTGAGCGACTGCCTGCTGTAACTCAGCTATCTGACAACCACTTTGTTCGTTGTTACTTATTTGAAGATTAATCATAACGAGGGTCAGGTATAAATCTGGCCCCTTTTTCCCTTTATATTTTATTGTTTCCCGGAGAAACTTGAATGCTGCTACTGACTAACCACATTGGTTACGAGCGTCTGGGCCCTAAAAAAGCGATCATCCAGACAAGCCAACCACGTCTGTCTTCTTATACTGCTTTATTGGTTTGTGCGGACAGCCACCAAACTGTCGCTACGCTAACAGTGGAAAAGCAAGGCAAAGTAGCGAGCTGGCATCAAGGTCATTTCTATCTTGTAGACTTTTCTTCATTTAATACTCCTGGTAACTACTACCTTCGTTTCGATCATTTGCGTTCATCTCACTTTGAAATTGGTGAACATATTCTTCTCGATCAAACACTATCTGACGTGATCCACTACTTTAAGTCTCAACGTTGTGGTGGCATTTTTGATCAACAAGATCGTCAGGTTCCACTGCTAAATTCCGACGAAACCGCAGATGTTCACGGCGGTTGGTATGACGCTTCAGGCGATGTCAGTAAATATCTGAGTCACTTGTCATACGCAAACTACCTAAACCCACAGCAGACACCAATGGTGGTGTGGAACATGTTGAAAGGTTTGTCTCTGCTTGAAGGCAACGACAAACTGGCTAAATTCACTTCTACTCGCCTTATTGAAGAAGCCCTGTTCGGTGCAGACTTCCTTGTTCGTATGCAAAACGAAAAAGGCTTCTTCTACATGACCGTGTTCGACAAGTGGAGTAAAGACACAGCTCAACGTGAAATATGCGCCTACGAAACCCAACTTGGTCATAAGTTTGATGACTACCAAGCCGGTTACCGACAAGGTGCTGGCGTTAGCATTGCGGCATTAGCTTCAGCAGCACGTCTGGAGTTTCACGGTGAGTTCGACCAACAAAAATACCGTAATGCAGCAGAAAACGGCTACTGGCACTTAAAAGAGCACAACATCCAATATCTAAACGATGGTGAAGAGAACATCATCGATGAATACTGCGCATTGCTTGCAGCCGTTGAGCTATTCAAGACCACCAAAGAAACACGCTACCTAGAAGACAGCCGCGTATGGGCAAATCGTCTTTCTGCTCGTCAAATGAGTGATGAGCACATTCAACATTTTTGGGCTGCCAATCATGATGGCAGCCGCCCTTACTTCCATGCGGCAGAAGCAGGGCTTCCTGTTATCGCACTATGTGAATACTTGTCGATTGAAGACGACTCTGAGCGCGCTTCAGTAGCAAAACAAATCATCACCCAAGCTTGTGAGTTTGAAGTCGCAATCACCCATAAAGTGAAGAACCCATTTGGTTACCCACGCCAATATGTAAAAGGCGTGGACGAAGCAAAACGTGATGCGTTCTTTGTGGCACACAACAATGAATCGGGTTACTGGTGGCAAGGTGAGAATGCTCGCTTAGGTTCACTGGCAACCATGGCGTATTTGGCGCAACCATTTATTGAGTCAGAAACTCTAAAGCAGCAGCTTTCTAAACTCGCACAAGATTCTATCAACTGGATTGTGGGCCTGAACCCGTACGACATGTGCATGTTGGACGGTCATGGCCGTAACAATCCGGACTACCTTCCTCAATATGGCTTCTTCAACGCAAAAGGTGGCGTTTGCAACGGTATCACCGGCGGTTTCGAAGATGAGGAAGACATTGCATTTAATCCACCAGCACAGAAAGACGACATGCTTCAGAACTGGCGTTGGGGAGAACAATGGATCCCGCATGGCGCTTGGTACCTACTCGCAGTAATGAGTCAGGCTCAGCACATCTCGACTTTAGCGAACTCTCAAGAAATTAAGGAGCAATAACCATGGGGATGTATTTTGTAGGTATTGACGGCGGCGGCACTTCATGTCGAGCCCGTATCAAAGACGCGCAAGGTAACTTCATTGGTGAAGCGAAAAGCGGAAGTGCAAACGTCATGCTGGGAGCGGAAGTCGCCATGGCATCCATTCTTGAATCCATCGCTTCAGCAGCGCAGCAAGGCGGCCTAACTCAGCAAGACTTTGCCTCTATGCACGTTGGCTTAGCTCTTGCGGGAGCTGAACACAAAACCTCTTGGCAAGCATTCATGGCTTTGGAACACCCATTTGCCAGTATGACACTCAACACTGATGCTTACGGTGCTTGTATTGGCGCGCACAGCGGTAAAGATGGTGCAATTATGATTGCTGGAACCGGTTCTTGCGGTATTTTCCTGAAAGGCCTTGAGCAGCACGTTGTTGGTGGACGTGAGTTCCCGATCTCCGACCAAGGCGGCGGCGCAGTAATGGGATTACGCCTGATTCAACAAGTCTTGCTAGCAGAAGATGGCATCCGTGAAAAAACACCTCTAGCAGCGCATGTCATGGCTCATTTTGAAAATGACATCGACAACGTAGTGGCATGGTCCAAACAAGCTCTACCTCGCGATTACGGTCAATTTTCTCCAGCAATTTTCCAACATGCAGAACAAGGTGATGCACTAGCGATTGAAATGCTTAAGCAGACCGCTGCCGATATTGAGATGTTTCTGGTTGCGTTAAACAAACGCGGGGCGACTCGTATTTGCTTAATGGGCAGTATTGCTGAACGCATCCTGCATTGGCTGTCACCGCCCGTTCAACAATGGGTGGTAGAGCCTCAATTTGATGCGATTGAAGGCGCTATTATGTTTGCTGGTAAACCAGAGCATAACCTTTACGCCGTGAGTGTTGAGTAGGAGTGAAGATGGAATATCGTGTTGATTTAGTGGTCCTTTCTGAGCAAAAACAAAACTGCCGCTTTGGACTCACCTTTCATAACTTGAGCGACCAAGACCTAAACAATTGGAGCCTGACTTTCGCTTTCGACCGCTATATTCTTCCAGACAGCGTTTCAAATGGTCAACTGACTCAAATTGGTAGCTTTTGCACACTAAAACCGGAAGGTATGGTATTGGCTGCCAACCATCACTATTACTGTGAATTCAGTATTGGTTCAAACCCATTCCGTTATTACTCGGATGGATTTAATGAAGCCATGATTGACTTTGTCGTTGACGGAAATCCACAACGCGCACAAGTTGATGTTACTCCTATCGTTTTGGCCTCACCTTATCGCGAACGCAGTGATATTCCAGCAAGCTTAACGCATGCACAGCCTTTATTACCAAAGCCCAACCATATTGAAGTGAGTGACCTGTCGTTTAGCTTCGATGAGCAAGTTGGTGTCGCGATATACACAGATTTAGCGAATTCAGCAAAAGCATGGTTGCTGGAAGAGCTTGAACGCATTCACCAATTCAAATTGTCTTCTTCTAACAGTGGGAAAATCTTATTCAAAAGTAACCCAACACTGGACGAAGGTACTTACAGACTTAAAGTATCTGAAGAGTCGATCAAGATTGAGGCAGGGTCTTCGTCTGGCTTTACCCATGCTTGTGCGACCTTATTGCAACTACTAAAACGAGACGAGAGTGCCAACACTATGGAAGTGGTGTGCTGCTCTATCAAAGACAGTCCTCGCTTTCGCTACCGTGGCATGATGTTGGACTGCGCTCGTCATTTCCACTCGGTAGAGCAAGTAAAACGCCTCATCAATTTGTTGGCACATTACAAATTCAATACCTTCCATTGGCACCTAACGGACGATGAAGGTTGGCGTATCGAGATTAAGTCCTTACCTCAACTAACAGACATTGGCGCTTGGCGTGGTATCGATGAAACCATCGAACCGCAATACACCCATTTAACTCAGCGTTACGGCGGTTTCTACACTCAAGAGCAAATTAAAGACGTGGTGGCTTTTGCAGCACAGCGTGGCATCACTATCATCCCTGAGATTGACGTTCCTGGGCATTGCCGCGCAGCAATCAAATCTCTGCCACACCTACTTGTTGAAGCGGAAGACAAAACCGAATATCGCAGCATTCAGCACTATAACGATAATGTCATCAACCCTGCTCTGCCGGGTAGTTACGAGTTTATCGACAAAGTACTTGAAGAAGTAGCAGCTCTATTCCCAGCGCCTTATGTCCATATTGGGGCAGACGAAGTTCCTAATGGCGTGTGGTCTAAGAGCCCTTCTTGCCAAGCTCTTATGGAGCAATTGGGTTATACCGATTACAAAGAGCTACAAGGGCACTTCTTACGTCATGCAGAAGACAAGCTACGAAAATTAGGCAAACGAATGGTAGGTTGGGAAGAAGCCCAACACGGCAACAAAGTGAGTAAAGATACAGTGATCTACTCATGGCTAAGCGAAGAAGCTGCATTGAACTGCGCTCGCCAAGGTTTTGATGTAGTGCTGCAACCAGCACAAACCACCTACCTCGACATGACCCAAGACTATGCACCAGAAGAGCCAGGTGTTGACTGGGCAAACCCATTGCCATTAGAGAAAGCATACAACTATGAGCCATTAGCAGAAGTCCCTGCTGATGACCCAATCAGAAAGCGCATTTGGGGCATTCAAACTGCCTTGTGGTGCGAAATCATCAACAACCCATCGCGTATGGACTACATGATTTTCCCTCGCTTAACAGCCATGGCAGAAGCATGTTGGACTGAAAAACAACACCGCGATTGGACCGACTATTTATCACGTTTGAAAGGGCACCTTCCTCTGCTTGATTTGCAGGGAGTGAATTACCGTAAACCGTGGAAGTAATACCAAGCTAGATGACAATACATCTTGCTTAAAGAATTATTAAATTTGACTGCAAACGCAGTATTGTAAAAAGGAAATACACAAATGAAATACGGCTATTTCGATAACGAGAATCGCGAATACGTCATCACTCGCCCTGACGTACCAGCGCCATGGACTAACTACCTAGGTACTGAGAAGTTCTGTACCGTTATCTCGCACAACGCAGGCGGCTACTCGTTCTATAACTCTCCAGAATACAACCGTGTTACTAAATTCCGTCCAAACGCGACATTCGATCGTCCTGGGCACTACGTTTACTTACGTGATGATGAGACAGGTGATTACTGGTCAATCTCTTGGCAACCAGTTGCAAAAAGCCTAGATGAAGCAAACTACGAAGTTCGCCATGGCTTGTCTTACTCTAAGTTCAAATGTGAATACAACGGTATTACAGCAACGAAAACCCTATTCGTACCAAAAGGCGAAGACGCTGAAGTTTGGGATGTGGTTATCAAGAACACTTCAGACAAGCCGCGCACAATCAGTGCATTCTCGTTTGTAGAATTTTCGTTCAGCCATATTCAATCAGACAACCAAAACCACCAGATGTCTCTGTACTCTGCAGGCACGTCTTACAATGAAGGTGTGATTGAATACGACTTGTACTATAACACCAACGATTTCGAAGGTTTCTACTACCTAGCTTCAACGTTTGACCCAGATTCATACGACGGCCAACGTGACAGCTTCCTAGGTCTATACCGCGACGAAGCAAACCCACTAGCAGTAGAACAAGGTAAATGTTTTAACACCGCACAAACGTGTTACAACCACTGTGGCTCTCTACACAAGCAATTTACTATCCAACCAGGTGAAGAAGTTCGTTTCGCATACATCCTAGGTATCGGTAAAGGCAACGGCGACCGCCTTCGCGCTAAATACCAAGATCTCGCTGAAGTAGACAATGCATTTGCGGGCATCAAAGCACACTGGGATGAGCGTTGTAATAAATTCCAAGTGAAATCACCAAACGAAGGTCTAGATACCATGATCAACGCTTGGACCCTATACCAAGCAGAAACTTGTGTGGTGTGGTCTCGCTTTGCTTCGTTCATCGAAGTGGGTGGTCGTACTGGTCTTGGCTACCGCGATACAGCGCAAGATGCGATTTCTGTTCCTCACGCCAACCCGGCAATGACCCGCAAGCGTCTTGTTGACCTACTTCGTGGCCAAGTGAAAGCAGGTTACGGTCTGCACCTGTTCGATCCAGACTGGTTCGATCCTGAGAAAGCTGATGTTAAGCCATCTAAATCTCCAACCGTCGTTCCAACGCCTTCTGATGAAGACAAGATCCACGGCATCGAAGACACGTGTTCAGATGATCACCTATGGCTAGTTCCAACCATCTGTAAGTACGTGATGGAAACGGGTGAGCACAGTTTCTTTGACGAAGTGATCCCTTACGCAGACGGCGGTGATGCAACCGTTTATGACCACATGAAAGCAGCGCTAGACTTCTCGGCTGAATACGTCGGTCAAACCGGTATCTGTAAAGGTCTACGCGCAGACTGGAACGACTGTCTGAACCTAGGTGGTGGTGAATCTTCAATGGTGTCGTTCCTACATTTCTGGGCACTGCAAGAGTTCATTGACCTAGCGAAATACCTAGGTAAAGAAGCGGATGTTGAGAAATACACAGTTATGGCAGCAAACGTTCGTGAAGCGTGTGAAACACACCTTTGGGACGACGAAGGCGGTTGGTACATCCGTGGTCTGACGAAGAATGGTGACAAGATCGGTACAGCGCAACAAGCGGAAGGCCGAGTGCACCTTGAGTCAAACACGCTAGCAGTACTTTCTGGTGCGGTTTCTCAAGAGCGCGGTGAAAAAGCGATGGACGCAGTCGATGAGAACCTGTTCTCTGAGTACGGCCTGCATCTAAACTCACCATCATTTGCAACGCCGAACGATGACATCGGTTTCGTGACTCGTGTTTACCAAGGCGTAAAAGAGAACGGTGCAATCTTCTCGCATCCAAACCCATGGGCTTGGGTAGCTGAAGCGAAACTGGGTCGTGGTGATCGTGCAATGAAATTCTACGATGCACTTAACCCATACAACCAGAACGACATCATCGAAAAACGTATTGCAGAACCTTACTCATACGTGCAGTTCATCATGGGTCGTGACCACCAAGACCACGGTCGTGCAAACCACCCATGGTTAACAGGTACATCTGGCTGGGCATACTTCGCAGTTACCAACTTTATCCTTGGTGTGCGAACAGGCTTTGATGGTCTGACTATCGATCCATGTATCCCAACGAACTGGCCAGGTTTCGAAGTGACTCGCCAATGGCTAGGTGCAACGTACAACATCAAAGTCGTTAACCCAGACTCAGTAAGCAAAGGCGTTAAGTCGATTACTGTGAACGGTGAAGCAGTAAATGGTGCCTCTGTACCAGTTCAAGCGGAAGGTTCAGTAAACGAAGTTATCGTTACTCTAGGTTAATCATCTCTTTGGGGGAGAGCTTCTCCCCTTTTGATTTATCCGATGCACTTGAATTCGATAAGTGCATCGGTTCGCTAGCAAAGATTTAAGAAGCGGTGGGACGCCGCTCTTATCGAGGATCGAATCATGATCAAATTTGGTACAGGCGGCTGGCGTGCATTTATCGGTGAGGAGTTCACTAAAGATAATGTACGTTTGGTTGCTCAAGCAGTCGCAAACATTACCAACGCTGAGTCCGTTGCTGATCGCGGCTTTATTATCGGTTATGACCGCCGTTTTCTTTCTGATAAAGCTGGTCGCTGGTTTGCTGAAGTTTTGGCGGCAAATGGCATCGTAGTTAGCTTTATCGATAAGTTCGTGCCGACGCCTATCGTGATGTTTAAAGCAAAAGAGATGGGCTGTGCATACTCTGCGTGTATTACAGCCTCACACAACCCTGCGGATTATAACGGCATCAAAGTCTTCATCGAAGGTGGGCGTGATGCCGATGAAATCATCACAGAAAAAATTGAGTCTCAAATCGCAACGCTTACAGCACAAGATGTGAAAAGCGTCGATTTTGATCAGGCAGTACAAGACAAACTGATTGATATTATTAACCCGATGAACGAGTTCGTCGATTCGATCATCGACTTTATCGACATTGAAGCCATCAAAAAAGCGAACCTTCGCGTTTTGGTCGACCCGATGTTTGGTGTTGCTAAAAATGCGCTGCAAACCGTATTGATTAATGGCCGCTGTGAAGTAGACGTAATCAACGACGGTAAGAACCCTGACTTTGGCGGCTTAATGCCATCACCAAGTGCAGCAACCCTTTACCGCTTGATGCACCTTGTCGAGCAAGAAGGCTATGACATCGGTATTGGTACCGATGGTGATGCGGACCGTCTTGGTATTATCGACGAGAAAGGCAACTTTATTCACCCGAATGAAGTGCTACTACTGCTTTACTACTACTTGCTCGAATACAAAGGGTGGACCGGTTCAGTAGTGCGTAATATCGCAACAACACACTTGTTAGACAAAGTTGCGGAAGACCACGGTGAGAAGTGCTTTGAAGTACCTGTAGGCTTTAAGCACATCAGCTCTCAAATGGAAGCTGACGACTCACTAATTGGCGGTGAAAGCTCTGGCGGCTTAACTATTCGTGGCCATATTAAAGGCAAAGATGGTGTATTTGCATCAAGCCTATTAGTAGAAATGATTTCAGTCACTGGTAAGAAACTGTCTGAGTTACTGGATGAAATCTACGGCAAATACGGATATGCCTACATGGCAGAAGGCGATTGCAAGTTCAAACCTGCGCAAAAAGAAGTGCTATTCAACAAGATTTATGTTGAGAAGCAGTTGCCTGAGTTTGAATTTGAGATCGAGAAAGTCAGCTACGAAGACGGTGCGAAAGTGTACTTCAAGAACGGCGGTTGGATTATTGCTCGCTTCTCAGGTACTGAGCCACTACTACGAATTTTTGCAGAAATGCAAGATAAGGACACTGCAGAACGTGTTCTTCAACAGTTTAAGGACTTCTTGTCTTTATAACTGAACCTTGTGCTCGCTTTGAGCACAATCCTATAGGTGAAGAACACTTGCCCGGCATCAGCGCCGGGCCTTTTTATTTTATAGATGTAAACATTACGCGAAAGCTAATACACCTTGGGTTTCAACTTTTACTATCACACTATCCCCGACATTCAACGCCTGAGCTGAAGTAGCCAACAGTCGGTCACCATTGACATCTATCACGTAGCGACAGTGATCCCCCATAAAGTGCTGTTCAAGTACTTTGATTGCACTCTCTTCATCCGCAGTAATTTGAACATGTTGAGGACGAAGCAGTAATGCACACTCATCATCTACTTGGATTTCCTGCTGAGCATTGGCTTCCACCACACCTAGGTGGGTTTGATATTCATTGTCGGAAATTCTCTTCGCAACAAGGTAGCTACCACCACCTAAGAAGTCCGCAACAAATTTGCTCGAAGGCTGGTAGTAAAGTTCAGATGCCGTGCCGTACTGCTCAATCACACCATGGTTCATCACTGCCATCTTATCGGCAAAAGCAAAAGCTTCTTCACGGCTATGGGTGACAAAAATCGCGGTAACCCCCTGTTCTTTGAAGATTTTACGGATCTCACGGATCAGTTCATGACGAACTTGGGTATCAATATTGGAAAACGGTTCATCCAACAACAGAAGGTCTGGTTTGTAAGCCAATGAACGAGCAATCGCCACACGTTGCTGTTGGCCGCCAGAAAGTTGGTGAGGATAACGGTCACCGTAACCTTTAAGGTGAACCAAGCTGAGCATCTCTTCGACTTTCATCAGCTTTTGCTGCGCCGATTCGTTCTTCAAACCAAAAGCAATGTTCTCAGCGACTGTCAGGTGCGGGAACAAAGCGTAATCTTGGAAGATCATACCGATATTACGCTGCTCTGGTGGTAGCCAGTTTTTACCGTCATCAATCGTAAGACAGTTCAAACTCATTTGACCTGAACTCAGAGGAAGCAGGCCAGCAATCGCTTTCAAAAGCGTTGTCTTACCGCAGCCACTCGCGCCAAGTAGGCAGACAATCTGCCCTTGCTCAACTTCGAGAGAAAGTGATTCAAGGACAGTCTGGTCGTCATACTGACAAGTTAGGTTTTTAATCGATAATGCACAGCTCATCAGTGACTTTGCTCCAGTGAACGGTTAACAACTACAAGCGGGATTAACCCGACAAGGACCAGTAATACAGCCGGAAGTGCGGCAAGCTCTAAATGCTCATCCGAAGCGAAGTTGTATACATACGTCGCTAAGGTTTCAAAGTTAAATGGTCGCAATAGTAATGCAGCATTGAGCTCTTTCATTGACTCAATAAACACCAACAAACCAGCAATTAGGGCACCACGTTTAACCAACGGGAAATGCACTCGCCAAAGCATGGTATTTGGCGTACAGCCCATGGTACGGGAAGCCATATCCAACGATGGAGAGATCTTATTTAAGTTACTTTCCACACTGCCAATTGCAACAGCCGAGAAACGTACCACCATCGCGAAAATCAGCGCAAACATAGAACCAGAGAAAATAAGCCCAGGTCTCCCCCATTCCATCGCTTTCGCAATATCGTTAACACGGTGATCCATAAACAACACCGCAACCATCACACCGATAGCCAGTACCGTACCAGGGACGGCATAGCCCAACGAAGACAAACGCATAAACGCCAAGCTAGAGCGGCCGCCGTTTACGCGTTGACTGAAGTTCACAGTCAACGCAATCGCAACACCAATGATTGCAGCCACGACTGACACCACCAAACTGTTCCATGCGTATTCACGAAACTCCGGCGTCCAACTTTGTGCAAAGTAAGTGATGGCGTAATCAAGTAACTGTAGCAATGGGAAGATAAACGCGATTGCCACCAAGCCCCAACACCAAATTAATGCGCCCCACTTTCGCCAACCTCGTAGCTCATAACGGAAGTCTTCATGGCTATTAAACTGACTTTGGAACAGCTTCTGCTTACGACGGCTGTAGCGCTCTGCACTCAATAACAACACTACAATCATCAACATCATTGCTGAGATTTTCGCGGCTGCATTGAGGTTCGAATACCCAAGCCAAGTATCGTAAACCGCCGTAGTAAGCGTGTTCACAGCAAAATAGCTGACGGTTCCGAAGTCACCGATGGTTTCCATCGCGACCAGAGACAAACCAACAGCGATAGAGGGTCTTACAAGCGGTAAAGAGATACGCCAAAAGCTTTCCCAAGGGGAGCATTTTAACAAGCGAGCACTCTGCAGTAGAGAAACGTTCTGCTCCATAAATGCAGCACGACAAAGCAAGTAAACGTATGGGTAAAGAACAAGAGAAAGAACGAAAGTCGCACCACCTAAGGTACGAATATCAGGGAACCAATATTCACCCGGCCCCCATCCCGTTATATCACGTAAGAAGATTTGAATTGGCCCAGCAAAATCAAACCAATCCGTAAAAATGTAACCAATGATATAACCCGGCATCGCAAGTGGTAGAACTAAGGCCCACTGCAACCACTTCTCAGTTGGCAATTTACACATCGCCATAAACCAAGCACTTGGAATACCCAGAATCAAAGAAAGAAGCATCACACCTGCAGTCAGAACTACGGTGTTATAGATATAGGTAGGCATGACCGTCGACATCAAGTGTGTGAACAAGTCATCTGTCTCGCCAATGGCGGTATAGAAGATCGCTAAGATCGGCAAAACCAGTAACAGGGTAATCACCCCACTACTGGTTTTCCATAGAGAATGTTTATTCTTCATTGCCTAAATACTGCAAGGCTTTATGAAATACAAATGCGGCTGCAAATACATCTCATATCCTTTAATAAAATGGGGGTACAGTTATACCCCCACATGGAATTAAAGGTCAAATTTCACTTCATCTAGTAGCTTGATTGCTGCTTCATGGTGAGAAGCGATGTCGTCTAGAGAAATCGAATCCGCTTTGAAGTCACCCCAAGATTCCACAAGCTCAGAACGCTTAACACCTTCCTTCACTGGGTACTCGTAGTTTACTTCTGCGTACATTTGCTGCGCTTTGTCACCCGTTAGGAATTCCATAAGCTTCACAGCGTTGTCTTTGTTTGGAGAGAACTTCGCCATCGCCATACCAGAGATGTTCACGTGCGTACCTGTTGTCTCTTGGTTAGGGAAGTTGATGTATACCGCGTCTGCCCAAGCTTTTTGCTCTTTGTCGTTAACCATTTTACCTAGGTAGTAGCTGTTACCTAGAGAAACATCACATAGACCTTCTTTGATTGCTTTAACTTGAGCACGGTCGTTACCTTGAGGCTTACGAGCTAGGTTCGCTTTTACGCCTTCCAGCCATTCTTTAGTCTCAGCTTCACCGTGGTGAGCGATCATAGAAGACACTAGAGATACGTTGTAAGGGTGCTTACCGCTACGAGTACAGATTTTGCCTTTAAACTCAGGCTTTGCTAGATCCGCGTAGTTGAAGTCGTTACCTAGTTTGCCAACACGGTCACGTGAAGAGTAAACGTTACGAGTACGTAGAGTCAGAGCAAACCACTCGTTTTCTTTGTCTTGGTACTGTGCTGGTACGTTTTCTTCGATGATTTTGCTGTCTACCTTTTGAACCAGACCTTTGTTTGTCAGTTCAGCTAGACGGCTGATATCTGTAGTAAGGATTACGTCAGCTGGGCTGTATTCGCCTTCTTGAGCCAACTTCTCTGCTAGACCTTTTTTCGCAAACTTAACGTTTACTTTAATGCCAGTTTCTTTAGTGAACTCGTTGAACATAGGTTCAACTAGGAAAGGTTGACGGTAAGAGTACACGTTCACTTCTTCAGCAGCCATTGCCGTTGGAGCCAGAGTAGCGCAAGTAATCGCTGAAAGAGTTAGCAGTTTTTTCATTGTTTAATCCTTTACCATGCTAATGATAACGTTTATCAGTTGCGTTATTATATGCATGTTCAATAAGAAAACAATTAATCAATAAAAAAACCTGCTCATTGGAGCAGGTTTTTTAATGTTAAGTTTGTAACTATTTATTACATTGTGAGTGTTATTTCACAGTCACGAATTCTGGGTAAGCACCAACACCACAGTCGTGCATATCCATACCTTCTAGCTCTTCGTCTTCCGATACGCGGATACCGATTGTCGCTTTCAGGATTGCCCATACCACTAGGCTTGCACCAAATACCCAAGCAAAGATAACTGCCGCACCTAGAAGCTGTGCACCAAACGTTGCATCACCGTTGCTCAGTGGCACAACCATTAGGCCGAAGAAACCACACACACCGTGAACTGAGATAGCACCTACTGGATCATCAATCTTAATCTTATCCAAGCCAATGATGCTAAAGACTACTAGCGCACCTGATACCGCACCAATCGCCACAGCATAAAGCGGTGATGGAGATAGAGGGTCAGCCGTGATAGCAACAAGACCAGCTAACGCACCGTTCAAAATCATAGTCAGGTCTGCTTTACCCCAAGTTGTTTTACATACAAATAGTGCGGCAATTGCACCTGCTGCAGCTGCAGCGTTGGTGTTTAGGAAAATTTGACCAACTGCAGTCGCGTTCTCAAAATCCGAAACCATAAGTTGAGAACCGCCGTTGAAACCGAACCAACCGAACCAAAGGATAAACGTACCCAATGTAGCAAGAGGCATGTTTGAACCTGGGATTGGGTAGATTTCGCCATTTTTACCGTATTTACCTTTACGTGCACCCAGTAATAGTACGCCTGCTAATGCTGCTGAAGCACCCGCCATGTGTACGATACCTGAGCCCGCAAAGTCACTAAAGCCTACTTCTGATAGGAAGCCACCACCCCAAGTCCAGTAACCTTCCATTGGGTAAATAAATGCAGTCAGTACCGCTGAGAAAATTAGGAAAGACCAAAGCTTCATACGCTCTGCAACAGCGCCAGAAACCACTGACATTGCTGTTGCTACAAATACGACTTGGAAGAAGAAGTCCGACTCTAGAGAGTGGTCAGCACCTTCACCTTGTGTGCCAATTAGTGCACCAAATGATGGTAACCAACCGCCTTCACCGTTATCGACATACATAATGTTGTAGCCAACCAATAGGAACATGGTACAAGCGATCGCGTAAAGACAGATGTTTTTAGTTAGAATTTCTGTTGTATTTTTAGAGCGAACTAAGCCCGCTTCTAGCATGGCAAAACCTGCTGCCATCCACATGACCAACGCACCGGAAATGAGGAAGAAAAAGGTGTCGAGTGCGTAACGTAATTCAGTTACCGTTGTTGTTAATTCCATGATAGTTCTCCAATCCCTTGAATTCTTAAAGTGCTTCTGCGTCCATTTCGCCAGTACGTATACGCACCGCTTGGTTTAAGTCGTAGACAAAAATCTTACCGTCACCAATCTTGCCAGTTTGCGCCGCTTTAGTGATGGCTTCTACCACGCGATCCACATTGTCTGCATGGGTTGCGATTTCTAGTTTTACTTTTGGTAGAAAGTCGACTTGATACTCGGCGCCACGGTATAGCTCCGTGTGGCCTTTCTGACGACCAAAACCTTTAACCTCTGATACTGTCATCCCTTCAATACCGACATCAGCCAATGCTTCGCGTACATCG
Source organism: Vibrio sp. 10N.222.52.B12 (assembly GCF_002875385.1). NCBI lineage: Bacteria > Pseudomonadati > Pseudomonadota > Gammaproteobacteria > Vibrionales > Vibrionaceae > Vibrio > Vibrio sp. 10N.222.52.B12. Next base: position 134,104 of record NZ_MDAW01000117.1, read on the forward strand.
TCTAACTTAAAAGGTTTTATAATGGCATTAATGATTTTCATTGAATCTTCTCCGCAGCTTTCATCCTGAAACATTCATATTAATCCAAGCGGCGTGCCAACTTTTTATCCCATTGATTTATATAGAATTAGTAAAATTAACAAACTTATAAACAAAAAGGGCGCACCATATCGGTGCGCCCTTTTCACAAATATAAGGCAATCCTAATTAGACGACCCAAAACTGTGCATTAAATGTTCAAAAAGTCTTTCCATTGCTCTATCAAGGCACAAAAATCTTCTATACCACAGCTGGCTGTACTCTCTGCATCGTAGAAATCAAACTCGCTTTCCATTTCCACTTCATACTCATGGCCCAGCGCGTTTTCTTGCACTAGCACCTCATCACCGTGGATCATCAAACTGATCTCTGTACCGGTCAATCTATGCTCTTGAGATGGCGAAGAAAATGCCTGATTAATTAAAGCTTCTACCTGAGCAATTTTTGCTGGGTCTTTGCCTATTTCTTCTTGCAACCAACGACCCACAATCTCATGCCCCATGCTGCATTTGACATAGTATTCGCCCATCAATGTGTTGCGGATGAATTCAAATTCCATCGTGATCGCCTTTTCGTATCAATTTGGTGCGGAGTATACAGGGAGATGTTGGATGGGAGAAGCGGGAGACGAGAGACGGTTTCATTTTATCTTTTGAGGGACAAAGACTATCAACGTGTTTTGAGCTCACACGTTTATCTTTAATATTCCAGCGCTTACTTCCCGATTCCTAGAGCGAAGCATTCTCTCTTTTCGAAGCGCAGCGTTCCACAAAAAAAGCGCCCACCAATCGGTGAGCGCTTATTCAAGTATTAACAAAACTTGCTAAGATTATGCAGGCTCTTGGAAGATCACATCATCTGCTTTCTTGGTGTACTGTTCCATCTTGTGGAAATTCAAGTAGCGGTATGTGTCTGCTGCTGTCGCATCAATCTGGTCCATGTAAGACAGGTATTCTTCCTTAGTTGGAATCTTACCTAGAATCGCACCAACCGCTGCAAGTTCAGCCGAGGATAGATAAACGTTCGCACCAGTACCTAGACGATTCGGGAAGTTACGAGTAGACGTCGACATTACCGTTGCTTTATCCGCAACACGAGCCTGGTTACCCATACATAGCGAGCACCCTGGCGTTTCAATACGAACGCCGGCACGGCCATAAATACCGTAGTAACCTTCTTCAGTTAGTTGGTCACGGTCCATCTTGGTTGGTGGTGCTACCCATAAACGAGTATCAAGCTGGCCGTTAAACTTGTCGAGCAATTTACCTGCTGCACGGAAGTGACCAATGTTCGTCATACAAGAACCGATAAATACTTCATCAATCTGAGTACCCTGAACGTCAGACAGAAGACGCGCATCATCTGGATCGTTAGGTGCACAAAGAATTGGTTCGTTGATTTCCGCTAGATCGATTTCAATCACATGTGCGTATTCAGCGTCTGAATCTGCTTCCATCAACTCTGAGTTTGCTAACCACTCTTCCATCGCAGTAATACGACGTTCGATTGTACGACGGTCACCGTAACCTTCCGAAATCATCCATTTAAGCATAGTGATGTTCGAGTTTAGGTATTCATCAATCGACTCTTGAGAAAGCTTCACAGTACAACCCGCTGCTGAGCGCTCTGCCGATGCATCTGAAAGTTCAAATGCTTGTTCCACAGACAGGTGTTCAACACCTTCAATTTCTAGGACACGGCCTGAGAATTCGTTGATCTTACCCGCTTTCTCTACTGTTAACAGGCCTTGCTTGATACCGTATAGAGGAATGGCGTGTACAAGATCACGTAGCGTGATACCTGGCTGCATCTCACCTTTAAAACGAACCAAGATTGATTCAGGCATATCAAGAGGCATAACGCCTGTTGCTGCTGCAAATGCCACTAGACCAGAACCTGCTGGGAATGAAATACCCAGAGGGAAACGAGTATGCGAATCACCACCAGTACCAACAGTATCTGGCAGAAGCATACGGTTCAGCCATGAGTGGATAACACCATCGCCTGGACGAAGCGATACACCGCCACGGTTCATAATGAAATCAGGTAGTGTGTGGTGCGTGTTCACGTCGACTGGTTTCGGATATGCTGACGTATGACAGAATGACTGCATCACGAGATCCGCTGAGAAACCAAGACACGCAAGATCTTTTAGCTCATCACGCGTCATAGGGCCAGTCGTATCCTGAGAACCTACCGTTGTCATCTTAGGCTCACAATATTGACCAGCACGCACACCTTCTACGCCACATGCTTTACCGACCATCTTCTGAGCTAATGTATAACCTTTGTCAGAAGCAGTTGGATCAACGGGTTTAGCAAACAAATCTGTCTCTTCAAGACCAAGAGCTACTCGAGCACGGCTCGTTAGACCACGACCGATGATCAATGGAATACGACCACCAGCACGTACCTCATCAAGCAGCACTTTACTCAGTTCAAAGCTTGAGATCTCAGAACCTTCTTTACGAACCACACCTTCGTACGGGTAAATGTCGATCACATCGCCCATATTCATGTCTTGTACGTTTAGTTCAATTGGTAACGCTCCTGAATCTTCCATCGTATTGTAGAAGATAGGCGCAATCTTACCGCCTAGACAGATACCACCAGTACGCTTGTTTGGTACAAATGGGATATCTTCGCCCATAAACCATAATACTGAGTTGGTCGCTGATTTACGCGAAGAACCCGTACCAACAACATCACCTACGTATGCTAGTGGAATGCCGTCTTTTTGCAGTTCTTCAATTTGGTTGATTGGACCAACGCTGCCAGGTTGATCCGGGTTGATGCCATCACGTTCCATCTTAAGCATCGCTTTCGCGTGTACTGGAATATCTGGACGAGACCAAGCATCTGGAGCTGGAGACAGGTCATCGGTGTTAGTTTCACCGGTTACCTTAAAGACTTTAACCGTGATTTTTTCCGCTACTTTCTCTTTCGTTGTAAACCACTCGGCTTCCGCCCAAGATTGAAGGACTTGTTGAGCGAACGTGTTGCCCGCTTTCGCTTTTTCTTCAACATCATAGAAAGCATCAAACATTAACAGGGTATGAGACAGTGCTTTTGCTGCGATAGCCGCAAGAACATCATCATCTAAAAACTCGACGAGCGGAGCGATGTTATAACCACCTTGCATCGTACCTAGTAATTCTGCTGCCTTTTCACGGCTAACAAGTGGAGACGATACTTCGCCTTTAGCAACCGCAGTCAAAAAGCCAGCTTTAACATAAGCCGCTTCGTCTACGCCCGGTGGGATACGGTTCTCTAGCAGGTCAAGAATAAAGGCTTCTTCACCTTGCGGGGGATTTTTCAGAAGTTCAACAAGTCCAGCAACTTGTTCTGCGTCTAGCGGTTTAGGAACAACTCCTTCGGCAGCACGCTCTTCGACGTGTTTACGGTAGGCTTCAAGCACGACTTTTTCCTCTCATTGCGGTTCCTCCTTCTTATTACTGTTTTTAAAAGTAAAGGAGTGAACATCCTTGGAAACTTGGCTCTCCATTGCCCTTGTTTTCATTCAATTCTTGATTGAGAAACAGCGCCGCAGAGGCCAAACTGTGGGCGAAAGGATAGCAAATTTAACCTTAAATTAAAATCTCATCATTTTGACCAACATAGCAACTTACGACTAAAGTCCTGTTTATTTTGGCTAAATATGCGGAGATATTGCTGTCCTTTTCCCGGTTATTTAAATGATGTTCCAACGATCAGGTACACAGCATCTAAATCTTGCTCTGTACGACCGTATGCCAACATGATTGGTCCTACTGGTGAATCAACACCAAAGAAAATCGATGCGGCATTATACAGTGGCGCTTCATTAAGCTTCAGATCGTTATCTGACCAAACACCACCGTGTTCAAGTGATGCGCCTAGGTACACTGGCGCTTCAAACAGCCCGAAGTCGTTATCCATCCATTTATAACGATACACCAAGCTGGTATAGAATAAGTTCTGCCCAATCAGGCTATTACGTGGAATACCAGATAGATTCAAGAAACCACCAAGTTCACGTGGGTCTAACGGGATCGAGGAGTTTTTGCTTTCTACAAAGCTGTATTCCGCCTGTCCGACTAAAGTATGACGACTGTGCGTCACTGCGCCTTTGAAACGTGCCGTGATCTCATACACAGTATCTTCGATATCACCATTAGTATTGGTTTGACGAAAATCCTCAGGGCTCTTGTCATGAGACACCAGGTAATCCAAATCAATCAACATACCATGCGTGGGAAAAGCAAAGTCGTCTAAGGTATCTAGACGGTAGTTAGCAAATACCCCCAAACGCTCGTAATCAAAAGTCCCAGCAGATGCGAGCGTTGAGGCCTCTATTTGCCCTTTGGTATAACGCCCACCAACACGGAACTCTTGCCATAACGTCGGTTGCACACCCGCAGCAAGTTCCGTTATGAACTCGGTATACGAGACAGGAAGAAAATCGTAAACCGAACCTATATCCGGGTTTTCTAAATCACTAAAAGGCCAGTTTCGGTTTTCGTTGTTGTAATTCAACTTACCCGAAACAAACAACTCCTGACTCGACAGTACCGGTGAATAAAGCTCGGCTTCAATCAACTTATCTGTACCCATGTCAACATTCAGCGTTAGCTCGGCACCGTGTGAATTTAGATTAGTGAAGTTCGACGAGATACCAATGCCATATTGGCTGTCAGTATTAAAGTCATCTTCTAAGAAAAAGCGGAAGTTCAGGTAGTTTGGTCCCCAAGACTTCTCATTCACTTCAAAGACAAGTAGGTTAACACCTTCAATCTCTTCAAAATGGTAAGTAATCAGTTCAAAACGATCTAAGGCATAAAGATTTTCGACTGCTTTTTCGATTTCAGCCGTTTTGAGAGGACGACCAGTATCAAGCTCGAGTCGGTTGGTAAGTAAGACATCACTGTAGTGGGTGTTATTGACAATAACAATTTGATCAACAACCCGCTCATCACCATATTCTAATCCTTTACGAACGTCTTGTTTGTGCTCGATATATTTTTGGTATTCCGCGTTAGAGACACTCAAGGATTCAAGCTTGGATTTGAGTTTTTTAGTGATGTCGTAGCCAGCTTGAAATGCACTCGGCATCTTTTCAAATTCTACGGTTTCCATTTGCCCAACATCTGGACGAATGTAAACATCATCATCTTTCAGAGTTTCCGCTTGCTCTTGAGTGCTACGACGCACCAAATAATTCGACAACTGATCCGCAACCGCAAACAAGCCGGTGAAGTCTTCTTTGTTTTTATAATCTGTACTGATGTCGACCGCAATGACTATATCCGCTCCCATCGCGCGCGCTACGTCGACAGGCATGTTATTGACAACGCCACCATCCACCAGCATATGACCGTTGAGCTCGTATGGAGGAAGCGCGCCCGGTACCGACATGCTCGCCATCATCGCATCAACTAAGTAACCGTTATCGAGCACGACTTCATCAAGCTCGACGATGTCAGTCGCGACAGAACGATAAGGGATAGCAAGTTGGTCAAAAGAGTCAAAGCGTCCTAGATTGCCCGTCGTTTCGCGCAGAATACGCAACATGTTCTGCCCTTGCACAACACCAGTTGGGGAACGCACCTCACCAAACCTCAGACCAAGATCTGTCGTTATTTGGTAGCGGTCTTCGTATTCTTTGTCGCGAACGCGACGTTGGCTGCGATCAACGCGATCTCGGTAACCGCTGTTCCAATCCACGCTGTAGATAAAACTCTCAATTTCATCAGCACTCATACCCGTCGCGTACAAACCTCCGACATAAGCGCCCATGCTTGTACCGGTAATGATATCAACGGGAATGTTCATCTCTTCAAGGGCTTTAAGCACACCAATATGCGCAGCGCCTTTCGCACCACCACCAGCGAGAACCACCGCAATTTTAGGACGAGAGCCGTCCTCTTCGAGATGTTTAGCAAAGGAAGGTGTGGCAATCAAAAAGGAGCAGACCCAAAGCGCAAAACCATGCACTAACGGGCTATTGGACATTCACATCTTCCTTTACTGAATATTGATCAACTACTTTTACTAAGAATCGACCAATGAAACAAGTCAGTGATAGCGTTTTTGGTAGCCTTACCAATCAAATAAATTATTCAACCAGTTCGATTTTTTCTCGCACTGCTGTTTTATTTGGCCTGTTTTATCCCACACTGGCAACTTATATTCGCTACGACAGTTCAGTTCCAACGCACCATTCGCCGCTTTTTGGAAACCCAATGTCGTCACTTCTTTTGGCCATGGCAATTCCAGTCGCTCAGGGATACGTTGCTGCAAATATTCGGCGTAAACACGCAGAGCACCGCTTGAACCCGTCAACTTGGTAGATTTATTATCATCGCGCCCCAGCCAAACGGTTGTCACTTCCCGACCATCAACACCGACAAACCAACTATCACGGCTGTCATTACTGGTGCCCGTTTTACCTGCTAACGCCGCCCATGAGAATTGGCTTTGTAAGAAACGGCCAGTTCCTTGTGCAACACCTTGCTTCATTGCGTATGTAGTTAGCCATGCCGCTTGCTGATCAACAGCCTGAGCCGAACGAGGCAGTGATTGATAAATCACATTACCATCCATATCGATAACCGAACGCAATGCTGACAGTTTCGCGCGTTTACCCGAGTTTGTTACCGTCTGGTACATCTGTGCGACTTCAAATGGCGTCAGAGAGAAAGAACCTAAGAACATAGATGGCACTGGGCGGATCTCATTTTTATCAACGCCGAGACGTTCTAGCGTATCAGAAACCTCAGGAATACCGAGTTCCATCCCCAAACGAACGGTTGGCACATTAAGAGATTTCGCTAGTGCTAGGTATAGAGGCACATCACCACGGAATTTACGGTCGAAATTACGTGGCGACCAAACGCTACCCTTACTGCCTTTCAAACTTAACGGCGTATCGTGAAGCGTGGTAGCGAGGTTGTATTTCTCTGGTTGCTCTAATGCCGTCAAGTAAATTGCAGGCTTCACTAACGAACCAATTGGACGACTCGCATTCAATGCTCGGTTAAAGCCCTCGTAGCCGACACGCTTACCACCAACCATGGCACGAATCTCACCACTATGACGGTCAACCGCAACCGCTGCAGCTTCAAGTTCTTTACCTGCTCGCTTAGCCAACTCAGGTACCTTTTTCGCAATCGCTTGTTCTAGCTTACTTTGCGAAACAGGATCGAGAGACGTAAACAAACGTAACCCCGTTTCAGCTTTGAAGTTATCACCCACTTTTTCTTTCAGCTCAATATTCAATTGCTGGAAATAAGCGGGCTGACGGCTTGCTATACGAGGTTTACTTTGCGTATCTAACGGACGATTGACTGCTTGTTCATACTGTTCAGAAGTCAGCATGTCTTGTTGCATCAAGAGGCGTAAAACTAGATCACGACGTGTTTTCGTGCGCTCAGGGTAACGAATTGGATTGTAGTAAGATGGCCCTTTAACCATACCCACCAGCATCGCAAGTTGGTCGATACGAAGCTCCTGGATTGGTTGTCCAAAGTAGTATCGTGATGCCAAAGCAAAGCCATGAATCGCATCCCCGCCACTTTGACCGAGATAAACTTCGTTGAGGTAAGCCTCAAGAATTCGATCTTTGCTGTATCGATAATCCAAAATCAGTGCGATATACGCTTCACGAACTTTACGCCATAACGTTTTATCGCGAGTTAAGAATAAGTTTTTTGCTAACTGCTGGGTCAGCGTACTGCCACCTTGTACGGTACGGCCTGCCTTGATGTTGGCAACAAGTGCACGCCCAATCGCCAAAGGAGAGACTCCATCATGCTGGTAGAAATCACGATCTTCGGTCGCAAGAAGTGCATCGACAAGAATTTCAGGGAATTGATCACGACGTAGGAACAATCGTTGTTCGTTTTGATCTTTCTCCAGCATACCCAACATCTTAGGTTCAATACGCAAGTAACCTAAATCACCTTTTGATTCGAGAGATTGAATGCGCGTTAAGCCGCTGCTTGAGAAATGCAACATCACGTGACGATCAGGCTCAGGGCCATCAGCAAATTCAAAAGGACGACGGATGAGCTCAATACGAGTGGAAGAGGAAGAGTATTCGCCAGGATAACGCGGTTGACTAACCTTACGGTAATTCAAAACATCTAGCTCGTTACGCATTTCTTTGATGGTTATGTTTTCACCAGGATTCAAATTGAGAATGCGAGCGTACACGACCGTTGGCAAATCAAACAACTGCCCATCGAAACGATCTTTCACTACACTATCTAAATAAATCCCGACGAAAAGCAATACTGCGGCCAACGCTACACCCGCTTTCCAGCTAAATGACCAAATGATTTTAAGCCAAGACTGCTTGCCATTACTTGGCTTCTTCGATGGCGATTTTCTCGGTCGCTTCGCACCGCTTTTCTTAGCGGCAGTCGTTTTACTTGACGTTGTTTTCTTCGCTGGTGCTCTTTTTGCACTGGGCTTTTTTGTATCAGTCATTATTCAATTGTCTTTTTGTTTTTGTTGTCGCTACATGAGTGGCAGGATCATCAGGCCAAACGTGTTTTGGATATCGGCCTTTCATCTCTTTTTGCACTTCTTTGTAGCTTCCTGCCCAAAAGGCAGCTAAATCCGTTGTCACCTGAAGAGGCCGTTGTGCTGGAGAAAGTAACTCTAACACCAATCGCTTGCGACCTTGTACCACCGTTGGAGAAGTGCTCTCTCCAAACACTTCTTGCATACGCACTGACAGCACAGGCTCATGACCAAATTGGTAACGAATGCGCTTTTTCGAACCTGTTGGTAAGCGATAATCTTCTGGCAACCACTCATCAATCTGTTGATTCAACGGCCAACCTAATCGAGCGTTTAACGCTTCCACTAGGTTCACTTTCGCCAAATCTTTCGCCGATGAAACCGTGCTCATGTACGGCTCTAGCCACTCTTCTAGGCCATTAAGCAAACTGGTCTCATCAAAACTTGGCCAAGCTTGCTCAGGTAACCATTCCACTGCGCAGCGAATACGTTCTAACAAATTTTCCGCTGCCGACGTCCAGTTTAGACTCTGTAAGCCCTGACGGCGGACATAAGTGAGTAAAGCTTGTGTCATTTTTTCTTTACCCGGACTCGGCAAGGCTTCACGCTTAATCACCAGTTGACCAAGTTTGATTTGGCGTTCGGCAATCAAACGGCCTTTTTTCTCATCCCAATCAACCAGCTCAGCCGTCGTGAAAAGGTGCTCGAACATTTCTTGTAATGCGTTGATATCTAAGTCACAAGCTAGGTTAATTTGGCTTGAGTTAGAATGCGAGCGCATCAAATCAATCGCAACTAAGTAATCACAACCACCGAGTGTCTCTTCTGGTCGACACTCAGCACCATGCCCGTTCGACAAAGTAAAACGACCATATTGGTTAACACGCTGCTGCGCAATGCGATCGGGGAAAGCTAAGCTCAATACTAACGCTAGCACTCGCTCATCAACATCAGGTAGGCTGAATACTGTATCCAGTTTGTGCGCCAGCGCTTGAGATCGCTTGTGCAATATAGCTTTCTTTGCATGTGTACCACTTACCCAGCGATGTAGGCTATGCGCGATGTTAGTCACATTGCGCTCGGGCTCTTCAATTAGGGCGACCGCAGCCAAAGCAGTATTTAGCATTTTTTCACTGCGCTGCTGTGCTTGAATCAGCATTGCTGTTGAGCGCGGCTCTACACCAAGGGCGTGGGCCGTTTTACCTGCAGAAGTGAGTTGGCCTTGCTCGGTAAGTAACCCTAAAGAAATCAACAGCTGTTTAGCCTGAGCAAGCGATGCTGAAGAAGGAATATTCAACCATTTAAGCTCTGCGATATCCCCTGCTCCCCAGAATGATAGTTCCATGACCAAGCTTGCTAAATCTGAGTGCAGGATTTCTGGTTGGGGAACTTGCGGTTGCTGCTTGAATTGGCTTTCCGAATACAACCGGACGCAAATGCCCTCTTCAATACGCCCTGCACGACCAGCACGTTGAATCGCAGACGATTGTGCCACTCGCACTTGCTCCAAGCGCGTAAGTCCATTCTTCAAATCAAAACGCGCCACACGTTCTAATCCAGAATCGACGACCAATCGAATGCCTTCAATGGTCAAAGAAGTTTCAGCAATGTTAGTCGCGAGCACGACTTTGCGTTTACCTCCAGAAGCGGGAGCAATGGCTTTTTGTTGCTCGGCAAAGCTCAATTGACCATATAAAGGGCAAACTTCCACAGTATTAGGAAGATGTGACAAACGTTCCGCGACCTGCTTAATTGCCCCAACGCCGGGCAGAAAGGCGAGCAACGACCCTGTTTCTTTCTGAATTAGGCTTTCAATCGTCCTTGCCATTGATGTGGGCAAATGATCATTTGTACCCAGAGGTAAATAACGCGTTTCCACCTCAAAACTTTGCCCTTCAGACTCAATATATTCAGCCTCTGGCAACAAGGTTTGTAAGGCATCTTGGTCAAGCGTAGCTGACATCACTACCAGCTTGAGGTCGTCTCTCAACGCTTCTTGAACCTCTAAACTAAAGGCCAATGCCGTATCAGCATGAATACTTCGCTCATGAAACTCATCAAAGATCAGCAGGTCGATGCCATCTAACTCTGGGTCATTTTGGATCATCCGAGTCATGATCCCTTCCGTTACAATTTCAAGTTGCGTATTTTTACTTACCTTCGTCTCACCACGTACACGATAACCAACTCGATCTCCAACTTGTTCCCCCAACTGCTGTGCTAGATAACGCGCAATATTACGAGCCGCTAAACGTCTTGGTTCTAGCATGATGATTTTGCCCGTGACGGTTTGGCTTTGAAGAAGCTTTAGAGGAAAGAATGTCGACTTACCGGCACCCGGCGCAGCTTTTAAGATCACTTGATGTTGATGATTAACCGCAGCAAGTAATTGCGGCATCACGGCTTCAATCGGCAATTGTGACAAAGGAAATACCTTGTGTTGTAATGTTGGCAACATTGTACATAAAAACAGTCCCCCCTAAAGAAGCAAAATGCATTTCGAACCTACTCTAGAGTCAGCGACTCTGCTCAAACGCTACAAACGCTTTCTTGCCGATATCGAACTGGATAACGGCGAAGTTCGCACTATCCACTGTGCCAATACTGGTGCAATGACAGGCTGCGCCACACCAGGCAACAAAGTTTGGTACTCCACTTCTGATAACCCTAAGCGTAAATATCCCAATAGTTGGGAGCTCAGTGAAACACAACAGGGCCATAAAATCTGTATTAACACCGCTCGAGCTAACCAACTTGCCGTAGAAGCAATTGAAAATAATGTCATTTCAGAACTGTGTGGGTATGACAAACTTCAAACTGAAGTGAAATATGGCAATGAAAATAGTCGAATTGATATCTTGCTCAGCGCAAGTGACAAATCAAAGTGTTATATAGAAGTGAAAAGCGTCACGCTGTTGGATGAAGAAAGCGCATCCGGTCAAGGCTATTTCCCTGATGCCGTGACTACTCGAGGACAAAAGCACCTGCGAGAGCTCACAGAAATGGCACAAACTGGAAGTAGATCCATACTTTTATTCACTGTTTTACATTCAGGTATTGAAAAAGTATCTGCGGCGCACCATATAGACGCGAAATATTCAACTTTACTAAAACAAGCACAAGACGCTGGAGTGGAAGTTCTCTGCTACAAAGCTGAACTGAGCAATACTGAAGTCAAGCTAATCTCTGCTATTGAATTTATCAATTAAGAGAAAAAATGATGTCATCTTCACAATGACGATAAGTTTGCAATTCAGTAATTGCCTGCACCGCCTCTTTTTGCTATAGATACCCGCCTTAAATTGACTGCAAAGCAGTTGACTAGGTGTAAGTAGGAGATGCTGTATGCCAGAATCAAAGAAGAAAACGATAGGCATCCTAGCCATTGCCGGTGTGGAGCCATATCAGGAAAAGCCTGGTGAAGAGTACATGTCACCAGAACAGGTTGAACACTTTACGAAAATCTTAACAGCTTGGCGTAATCAGCTCAGGGAAGAAGTCGATCGCACTGTACACCATATGCAGGACGAAGCAGCAAACTTCCCAGATCCAGTTGACCGTGCTTCTCAAGAGGAAGAGTTCAGCTTAGAACTGCGTAACCGTGACCGTGAGCGTCGCCTGATCAAGAAGATCGAAAAAACACTAGATAAAATCACTGAAGAAGATTTCGGCTTCTGTGAATCATGTGGTGTTGAAATTGGTGTTCGTCGCCTTGAAGCGCGTCCAACCGCAGACCTTTGTATCGACTGTAAAACACTTGCAGAGATCAAAGAGAAACAAATGCAAGGTTAATCAACCAAGCATGATGATTATTGAAAGGGAGCTCAGGCTCCCTTTTTGTTTTGGCTTAGCTTTATTAGAATAATTTCGAGATACACGCATGACACGCTATGTAGGTCGATTCGCACCATCCCCTTCTGGGCCATTACATTTTGGATCGTTAGTAGCTGCGCTCGGCAGCTACTTTCAAGCGAAAGCCAATCACGGAGATTGGTTGGTACGTATCGAAGACCTTGATCCACCCAGAGAAATGCCGGGAGCTTCTGACGAGATTCTAAGTGCACTACGCGCTTACCATTTGCACTGGGACGGCAACGTCGTATACCAAAGCGAACGTCATCACTTATACCAAACACAAATCGATGCTTGGTTAAAGAATGGCGACGCTTATTATTGCCAATGTACTCGCAAGCAAATTAAAGAACACGGCGGCTATTATCCGGGGACATGTCGAGATAAAGGCTTGAAAGAAGGCGCGATTCGCCTAAAAATGACCAAACCTATCGCTGATTTTCTCGATAAGAAACAAGGCACCATGACGATTCCAGAAGCTCTAGTAAATGAAGATTTCATTATTAAGCGTCGAGATGGATTATTTGCCTATAATCTTGCGGTAGTATTAGATGACATCGACCAAGGGGTTACCGAAGTCGTTCGTGGTGCGGATTTAATTGAGCCCACAGGTCGTCAAATCAGCTTGTACCAAATACTTGGGCAACCAGAAGTAAGCTATTTACACTTACCGTTAGCGATGGATTCAAACGGTAATAAGCTGTCAAAACAAAACCATGCGACGGCTATTGATGTCGACAATCCGAAGCCAGCTCTGCTGCATGCCATGACATTTTTAGGCTTTGATATACCTGACGATGTAAAAGGCGCAAACCTTGAAGAAATACTGCGTTGGGGTTGCGAAAATTGGCACTTAGAACAGCTTCCAGCAGAGATCGAGATCACACCGTGATTCTCAAATGGCACTGCGTAGGCTATCATTAGCCGCAAAATTGGCCCTCGAGGCGTAGAAACTAACCAAAGCAAGATTGGATTAAACCCAGTTATTGCCAGATGCACATGAATACAAACGACTATACACCAAGCGAATCTGCCATGATCCCAGAACTCGCTCTTAATGTAATTACTCGTGAAGAGCACAACATCTCGCGTAAGCATATCAGTGACAATGCACTGAAAGTGCTATACCGACTGAACGGTGCCGGTTTCGATGCTTATCTTGTAGGTGGCGGGGTTCGAGACTTACTGCTTGGACAAAAACCAAAAGACTTTGATATTGCAACGAACGCGACACCAGAGCAGATCAAACAGTTATTTAGAAACTGCCGTTTGATCGGTCGTCGCTTCCGTCTCGCACACATTATGTTTGGTCGAGACATCATCGAAGTTGCAACGTTCCGTGGTCACCACCAAGAGCAACAGAACAAAAGTATCTCCCAGCAATCGAAAGAAGGGATGCTACTTCGCGACAACGTATACGGCACCGTAGATGAAGATGCCGAACGTCGCGACTTCACGATTAACTCGATGTACTACAACATCGCAGACTACTCAATTCACGATTATGCGCGTGGTATTGAAGATCTAGAAGATCGCCTTATTCGCCTGATCGGTGACCCAGAAACCCGTTACCGCGAAGACCCAGTACGTATGCTGCGTGCAGTTCGCTTTGCGGTGAAATTGGACTTCGATATCGAAGAAGATACCGCGGCACCAATCGAAGAGATGGCACCACTACTACGTGATATTCCATCGGCACGTCTGTTCGAGGAATCACTGAAACTGCTTCAGTCTGGGTATGGGCTAGAAACCTACCATTTATTGCGTGAATACAACTTATTCCAACAGTTGTTCCCTGCAATTTCAGAGCACTTCACTGAAGATTATGAATCTCACACTGAGCAAATGCTTGATTTAGTGTTAGATTCAACCGATATGCGCATCGAAGAAGGTAAGCGTATTAACCCTGCCTTTATGTTTGCTGCAATGCTGTGGTACCCACTGTGTGCAATGGCAGACAAACTCATGGAACAGCGTAATCTGTGCCATTACGATGCCATCATGGAAGCAAGCAACATCATTCTTGATGACCAAGTACGTTCAATCGCCATTCCGCGCCGTCATACCGCGACCATACGCGAGATTTGGCAGCTGCAATTACGTCTTCCACGTCGCAATGGTAAACGTGCTTTCCGCCTGATGGAGCTCAATAAATTTAGAGCTGGCTTTGATTTTCTTGAAATGCGCGGTGAAATTGAAGGCGGCGACACTCAGAAGCTTGCTAAGTGGTGGGAAACTTTCCAAAATGCTGGCCGAGAAATGCGCCAAGCCATGGCGGCAGACCTAGATGGCCAAGCACCAAAAACAGGCCAACGACGTCGTAAAACCTATCGCAAGAAAAAGAGTAAACCAAACTCATGATCACAGCGTACATTGCGGTAGGCAGTAACTTGGCTGATCCCGTCAGCCAAGCTAAATTAGCGATTGAAGCGCTGAAGACCCTGCCTAAAACAGAGTTTATTCAAGCTTCTTCGCTATACAGCAGCACACCAATGGGTCCGCAAAACCAGCCGGATTACATCAATGCGGTTGTGGCAATTAAAACCAATTTGACGCCACTTGAACTGCTCGATTGCACCCAAGCAATAGAGCAAGAACAAGGGCGTGTCCGTAAAGACGAGCGTTGGGGACCAAGAACCTTGGATCTCGACATCGTGTTATACGGCAATGAGGTGATTGATTCCGAAAGACTGACAGTTCCACATTATGGAATGAGAGAGCGCGAGTTCGTACTCTACCCTCTTGCGGAAATTGCACCAAGTTTACAACTCCCAGACGGGATCGAGGTGTCGTCACTACTTGAAAAAGTAGATCGCAACGGCCTCAATATTTGGCAGTCATAGCCAACTCCTAGTGAGGATAAAACAATGAAAAAAATGACCATTAACGACCTGATTAAGTGGAAGCAAGAAGGTCGTAAATTTGCTACTTCAACTGCATACGATGCAAGCTTTGCCCAACTTTTCGAAAGCCAAGAAATGCCAGTTTTACTGGTAGGTGACTCTCTAGGCATGGTTCTGCAAGGTAAGACCGATACATTACCTGTTACTGTTGAAGATATTGCTTATCACACTCGCTGTGTACGCGCTGGTAGCCCGAATTGTCTTTTGATGGCTGATATGCCATTCATGAGCTATGCAACGCCAGAGCAAGCGTGTGAGAACGCAGCAGTACTCATGCGTGCTGGCGCAAATATGGTAAAAATTGAAGGCGGCGACTGGTTAGTAGATACCGTAAAAATGCTAACGGAACGCGCGGTACCAGTCTGTGCACACTTGGGCCTAACACCACAATCTGTAAACATCTTTGGTGGTTACAAAGTGCAAGGTCGCGATCAAGAAAAAGCCGATCGTATGGTAAAAGATGCATTAGCACTGCAAGAAGCCGGCGCTCAAATTGTTTTACTCGAGTGTGTTCCAGCTGAATTGGCAGCTCGTATTACTCAAGTACTTGATGTACCAGTAATTGGCATCGGTGCAGGTAACGTAACGGACGGTCAAATCCTAGTTATGCACGATATGTTCGGAATTTCGGCGAACTACATGCCAAAGTTCTCGAAAAACTTCCTTGCTGAAACAGGCGATATGCGTACAGCTGTGGCAAAATACATGGCAGACGTTGAAAGCGCAGTGTTCCCAGACGACGCTCATACTATTGCCTAGAGGATAAATGCATGCACACTTTTGCAGAAATCTCAGCCATTCGTGAACAGATCAAGACGTTCAAACGTGAAGGTCGTAAAGTTGCGTTTGTCCCAACCATGGGCAACCTACACGAAGGCCATCTAACACTGGTCCGTAAAGCACGCGAGTACGCCGATGTCGTTGTGGTAAGCATCTTTGTCAACCCGATGCAGTTTGAACGTGCAGACGATTTAAATAACTACCCTCGTACACTTGAAGAAGATCTTAACAAGCTAAGCGGTGAAGGCGTCGAGTTGGTATTCACACCGACACCAGAGATCATTTACCCTGAAGGCTTAGATAAACAGACTTTTGTCGATGTGCCTGGGCTTTCTACGATTCTTGAAGGCGCTTCTCGTCCGGGCCATTTCCGTGGCGTGACGACTATCGTAAATAAGTTATTCAACATCGTTCAACCTGATGTAGCTTGCTTTGGTGAGAAAGATTTCCAACAGCTTGCTGTTATTCGTAAGATGGTTGATGATCTAGCAATGGACATCGAAATCGTAGGTGTCGCAACCGTTCGTGAAATGGACGGCCTTGCAATGAGCTCTCGCAATGGCCTGCTAACGATTGATGAGCGTCAACGCGCACCTGTTTTAGCACGTACTATGCGCTGGATCAGTAGCGCGATGCGTGGTGGTCGTGACGATTACGCTTCAGTGATTGAAGATGCGAATGATCAATTACGCGCTGCCGGTTTGCAGCCAGATGAAATCTTCATTCGTGATGCTCGCACACTTCAAGCAATCACAACAGAGACCACTCAAGCCGTGATCTTGATGTCTGCCTTCTTAGGTAAAGCACGCCTCATCGACAACCAAACTGTTGATATGGCGGTAGAAGCTAAAGAAGAAGAATCTAGCGAAGCGAATTCAGCAAACGCTGAATAAACGAAATTCGCAAATAAAAAGGTCGGCACTAAGCCGACCTTTTTTGTATCCCTCCTACGCATAAACGCCACTCAAACCTTCCGGACGAGTTTTAAACCGCTTATGCAGCCACATCCAAGCTGGCACGTCTCTTCTTATCATGCCTTCAAGTTCTTGATTTAAGATACTTGCCGCTTTGACTGGATTACGGCGCTCGAAACGTCCACTGAGATCTTCACCAATATAGAGCGTGTAGTGAGAATGTTCACTGACCGTAACCCCTGACATCACTGCACATTTTGTCGCATCAATAAGCACACTTGATCCTGCAGTACTCGCGGCTTGCTCAACAGCGAAAAACGGGGCGAAGACCGAATTTTTAACACCGTAATCATGGTCAGGTAAGTACCACAGTCGCTGACCGTTTTTCAGCACTTTAAGCATTGATTTAACGTCTTTCCGGTCAATCATTTGATGGCCGCAACGCGTGCGTCCTCGATGCTGAACAAACTCATAAACAGGGTTTGAATTCGGTCGATAAACACCATAGCCTTTGGCAAATTGACTAAAAATACGCGCCGTCATTTCCAAATTTAGGTGATGACTGCAAACCACCAGTACACCACGCCCATTTTTCTCTTGTTCCAGTAAACGCTCTTTTCCAACCACCTTGGCTAGACGCTTCACTCGCCACTCAGGCCAAAACCAAGCCATTCCGGTCTCGATCAGCGCCATCCCTGTGTATTTAAAGTTTGTCTTTACCAGTTCATCGCATTCTTGAGCGCTGTATTCGGGAAAGCAGAGTTTTAAATTTTGCTTTGCAATGCCTTTACGGCGCTTCATGGCCAGCATCGCAAGCGAACCAATG
The DNA here is from genome assembly GCF_002875385.1 of Vibrio sp. 10N.222.52.B12. Classification (NCBI taxonomy): domain Bacteria; kingdom Pseudomonadati; phylum Pseudomonadota; class Gammaproteobacteria; order Vibrionales; family Vibrionaceae; genus Vibrio; species Vibrio sp. 10N.222.52.B12. The sequence continues at coordinate 151,923 of NZ_MDAW01000117.1, forward strand.
CCCCTACCTAACAAACGTAAGGCTGAGTATGGAAGCAGATTGACAATCAGCGCCAACAGACCAAAGGCGAACCAAACAGACCAATATTTAGGAACAAGCAATTTAAAAGAGAAAGATGGAGAGGGGACAATATTCATGGCTTCACTCATTTACAGCAAATGCATTTACAACAAATGAATCAAACCTAGCATGTTAAAAGTCGAAAAATTGTATGGGAATGTATTGGTGTGCATTAAGAAAGGGCAGCTCTCATGGCTGCCCTTTGAATGTGTTGTTAAGGTTAACTTCTTAACCCAATCCCCTTAGTCACTAGATAGTGAGCCACAGCGTAGAGCGCAACCACAAAGACGATCAATACGCTAAACGACGTAACGATACCCACATCAGACACACCAAGGAAACCATAACGGAAAGCGTTCACCATGTAGACGATTGGATTCAGCTTAGACACCCCTTGCCAAAATTCAGGTAATAGACTGATGGAGTAAAACACACCGCCAAGATAAGTCAGCGGAGTCAGAACGAACGTAGGGATAATCGAGATATCATCAAACGTTTTCGCATAAACCGCATTAATTAAGCCACCAAGTGAAAATACCACTGACGTCATAAAGACGGTCGCAATGATGATGCCCCAGTGATCGACTTGCAAATCAACAAAGAAGAGCGAAACAAACGTGACAATCGTTCCGACTAATAGGCCACGTACGACGCCGCCCATCACAAAGCCGAGAATGATGATGTAGTTCGGCACTGGCGCCACTAACAATTCCTCGATGTTTCTTTGGAATTTGGAACTAAAGAAAGAGGAAGCCACATTCGAGTACGAGTTCGTGATCACCGACATCATGATCAAACCCGGAACAATGTATTCCATGTAACTAAAGCCGTTCATGTCACCGATGCGAGAGCCAATCAAGTTACCGAAAATAATGAAATACAACGTCATCGTAATCGCAGGTGGTACCAAAGTTTGCACCCAAATACGCGTAAAACGGTTCACTTCTTTTGTAACTAGGCTACAAAAAGCCGTCCAATACAATTGGTACATTATTGGTTACCTCCACGTACGATACTGACAAACAACTCTTCCAAACGGTTCGCTTTGTTTCGCATAGACAGCACTTTTACGCCTAGATCAGATAATTGGTTAAACACCGAGTTCAACCCTTGGCTCTTATCTAATTCGATTTCCAATGAACCATTGACCATCGATTGGCTACTTACCCCTTGAAGTGCTGGCACTTCACCGTCGAACTCAATATCTAGGATAAAAGTTTCTACCGTCAATTTACCCAACAGCGCCTTCATGGTCGTATTTTCAATCAGTTCACCTTTGTTGATGATACCGATATTACGACACAGCATTTCTGCTTCTTCCAAGTAGTGCGTGGTCAAGATGATGGTAATGCCCTGCTCTTGGTTGATCTCCTTTAAGAAGTCCCACATTGAACGACGCAGTTCAATATCCACCCCTGCGGTTGGTTCATCAAGGATCAGCAATTGAGGCTCGTGCATTAGAGCTCGCGCAATCATCAAACGACGCTTCATACCACCAGACAAGTTACGCGCACGTTCCTTACGTTTCTCCCATAAGTCGAGTTTGGTCAGGTACTTTTCTGCACGCTCTTTAGCTAGCGCTTTTGAAACCCCATAATAACCCGCTTGCTGCATGACAATCTGTTCGACAGTTTCAAATTGGTTGAAGTTGAATTCTTGAGGAACCAAACCTAGGTTTTGCTTCGCCAATTCAAGATGCGTATCAATGTCATACCCAAACACCTTGGTGGTGCCAGATGTCTTGTTGACTAAAGAAGAGATAATGCCAATGGTGGTTGATTTACCAGCCCCATTCGGCCCAAGAAGTGCGTAAAAGTCACCTTTCTTTACTTGTAAGCTGATGCCCTTCAACGCTTCAAATCCGCCCGCATAGGTCTTGCGAAGCTGTTCAATTTCTAATGCGTACATTGCGTAATACTTGCCATCTGTTGATGAATCGTGAATGCCAATACCAAATGGGGAAACTGCTGTCGGCGTCATAACCGACTATCGGTATTGCACTAAAGTTGAATTAGTTTATCGTTGAATAACGATGAATACAAATAAACCTTTCTATAAAATTAGAAATACCTATCTTTTATGATTCTTAATCACTCAATCTAAAAACAATAAAAAAGCGCTCCCAGAACCCCAGCAGCGCTTAGTTAAAAGAGACTGTTGATTAAAGCGTCAGCATTTGATGCTCATCAGTTTCAACATGCCTGATAGCCGCATTGAGCGCTTCATAGCGGAACTTGTATGTATTCGCATCCGGCACTAAATCAATCACATGGAATTTCTCTAGTTGCTCACGAGTACGTTGGTTAGGACACAACAAGTACACTTCACAGTTCGCGTCTAAAGCATCTTTAATGGCGTTTTCCAAAGCCAAGCCGACCGTCACATCAATCATAGGGACATCTGTTAAGTCGAGGATCATGACTTCATAGTCAGAAATGCTCGAGTGTTGACGAGAGATCGCTTTAGAAACACTAAAGATCATCGGACCGGACAGATAGAAGAACAACACTTTACCATTAGCTCTGTCCAACAAGCCTCTTTCGCTATCGGTCAGTGGTACATCGTCTTCATCAGCATCACTGATGGCTTTAACTTGGCGTGCTTGCTCACGACTCAAGCGTTCAATGATGATGATATTAGAAATAAATACCCCTAGCCCTACAGCCACAATCAAATCGACAAATACTGTCAGCAGCATGACGCCATACATGACCGCCATCCCCGGAAAGCTCACCTTATGGGCACGTTGGATAAAGCTCCAATCCAGAATATTAAAGCCAACATAAACCGCAATACCGGCTAATACAGCCATCGGAATGGGTTCAGTCAAACCGCTAGCGACCAACACCACCAGCGCGAGAATCAGCGCACGAATCACACCGGATAACGGTGAGCGAGCGCCAACTTGGATGTTGGTCACCGTTCCCATCGTCGCCCCCGCACCTGGCAGAGCGCCAAACAGCCCAGAAATCATGTTCGCCAAACCTTGGCCACGCAGTTCCTTGTCTGAATCATGCTCTTTACGCGTGAGTGAGTCACCAATAACCGCTGTCAATAAGGTATCAATACAACCTAACGTACCCAATACCAATGCATCGATGACCATTTCGGTAAACATCGCAGGATCGATATGTGGCACCACCAAAGAAGGTAAACCTGCTGGGATTTCACCAATTCGGCGAATATCATCGGCATCAAAGACAAGGACAGAAAGTAACGTTACCGCCACAAGAGCCACCAGCTGCGCTGGCACGTATCTGCGATATTGCTTAGGGAAGAAGAACAAGATACCCAACGTCAACAAACCTAAAAACAGTTCGCTGAACTTAAGATTAGAAATCGTATCTGGCAGAGCCGATAGTGTCCCTATCACACCGCCAGATGGCGCAGCATGGCCAAGTAAAGGCGACAACTGCAAGATAATGAGAATGACACCAATACCCGACATAAAGCCGGAGATAACACTGTATGGCATTAACGTTACGTATTTACCAAGCTTTAATGTACCGAGCACAATTTGGAACGCGCCCGCCATCATCACCACGGTAAAGGTCATGGCCATGCCCGTTTCTGGGTATTTGGCCATCATACTGGTTAATACCGCTGTCATGATCACCGTCATGGGACCGGTTGGCTCAGAAATAAGTGTATTGGAACCACCAAACAGTGAAGCAAATAACCCCACCATGATCGCGCCCCATAAACCAGCTTCTGCACCAGCTCCTGAAGCCACACCAAATGCTAATGCGAGAGGAAGTGAAATGATGGCCGTTGTGACACCACCAAACAGATCCCCTTTGAGGTTGATATCCTTAAAGCGACTACCGAACACGAATTTGCTCCCTGCATTAAAAAGACAAAATGCCATCAATCTAACAAATATTTCGCTAAAGAAATAAACGAAAAAAAGCCACGACCAAATTGGGCTTATTTGCTTACTGAATGATGGCTGCATATTTTATGATTTTCACAGCGAGAACTAGTCAGATGAGTCATCTTGAATGAATATTTAACGGGATCGAAATTGTAACATTGTGTATAGTTACAGCGCTGATCGCTTAGTAAGCACTAGAGAGTGGTTGGTTTTTTTAATTTTAGGGAAGTAGATGTCAGATGCCGGAAATTAAACAATTATTCGAAAATAACTCGAAATGGTCAGAAGAAATAAAATCTGATCGTCCAGAATATTTCGCAAAACTAGCGGAAGGTCAGAAACCAGACTTTCTTTGGATTGGTTGTTCAGACAGTCGCGTTCCAGCAGAGCGACTAACGGGACTTTTCTCAGGCGAGTTATTTGTTCACCGAAACGTTGCTAACCAGGTCATCCACACCGACCTAAACTGCCTCTCTGTCGTGCAATACGCCGTCGACGTACTCAAAGTAAAGCACATCATCGTTTGTGGTCATTATGGTTGTGGTGGTGTGAATGCCGCAATTGATAACCCTCAACTCGGCCTTATCAACAACTGGTTACTTCACATCCGTGATCTTTACTTTAAGCACCGCGCTTACCTTGACCAAATGCCTCTTGACGATCGCGCCGATAAACTAGGTGAAATCAACGTAGCCGAGCAAGTATATAACTTGGGCAACTCAACCATCATGCAAAACGCATGGGAACGCGGTCAGGATGTTGAAATTCATGGAGTGGTGTACGGCATTGAAGATGGTCGTCTTGAGTACTTAGGGATTCGTTCAAATTCAAAAGAGACCGTGGAAGCGTCTTACCAAAAAGCGCTCTCGACCATTCTTAACGATGACAACAAATTGTTATGTCGCGATTAATCATCACAAATAAATCGTCAACAAGATAAATAAAAAACGCCCATTTAAGATGGGCGTTTTTTTAATTCTAAAACTGGCGACAGAAATTATTCCTGCGGAACCACTTTACCAATAAATGGTAGGTGACGATATTTCTGAGCGTAATCAATACCAACACCAACAACAAACTCATCTGGAATAGAGAAACCAGCCCAATCAACCGGAACTTCTACTTCACGGCGAGATGGCTTATCAAGCAGCGTACAGATAGCGATAGATTTTGGTTCACGTAGAGACAGGATTTCACTGATTTTGTTTAACGTGTTACCTGTATCAATGATGTCTTCTACGATCAGTACATCCTTGCCTTTAATGTCGTCATCAAGGTCTTTCAAGATACGTACATCACGTGAGCTTTCCATCGTGTTACCGTAGCTAGAAGCGGTCATAAAATCGACTTGGTGAGTCAGTTCGATAGCACGTGCTAAGTCAGCCATAAATACAAATGAACCACGTAGCAAACCAACCAATACCAGATCTTCACTGCCTTGGTAATGTTCTGTAATTTGCTTACCTAATTCACGAATTCGATCCTGAACTTCTTGCTCAGAAATCATCACTTCTATTGTATGTTTCATACTGTGCTCAATTTTCTTTGTGGGTTGAGGTTGGTCGTACGCAAACGATCACCTTATCTTGCGGCGTGTAGTGTAACACCCCACTCAGTAGGTGGAAAGTCGCATCCCATTCCATTGAATTCTTGGATGAAAGTCTTAGTTTTCGGATTTATCTAGTTGAATGAATCATCAATAATGACATTACTGTCTATAAATTGGGCATCAGATGTTGACCTTGCACATATGCACCATTACACTCATCAATGCTTTAAGCAACTATTAAAATAATCAATTAGGGGGTTACCCCCAAATAATATCAACTCAATGGCAAGGAAAAGAATATGGACTCAATAGCTAAGAGACCTCGCACTAGGCTTTCCCCTTTAAAACGTAAACAGCAACTAATGGAAATCGCTCTTGAAGTGTTTGCTCGTCGCGGTATTGGCCGTGGTGGTCACGCAGACATTGCTGAGATTGCACAAGTTTCTGTTGCAACAGTATTTAATTACTTCCCAACTCGTGAAGATTTGGTTGATGAAGTACTGAACCACGTTGTACGTCAGTTCTCAAACTTCCTTTCGGATAACATCGACTTAGACCTTCACGCACGTGAAAACATCGCCAACATCACTAATGCAATGATTGAGCTAGTAAGCCAAGATTGCCATTGGCTGAAAGTTTGGTTCGAGTGGAGCGCATCAACGCGTGATGAAGTATGGCCGCTGTTCGTGACCACAAACCGCACAAACCAACTATTGGTACAAAACATGTTCATCAAAGCGATCGAACGTGGTGAAGTTTGTGACCAACATGAACCGGAACACTTGGCGAATCTGTTCCACGGCATTTGCTACTCTATCTTCGTACAAGCGAACCGCTCCAAGAGCGAAGCTGAGCTATCAACGCTAGTTAGCGCTTACCTAGATATGCTGTGCATCTACAACCGTGAACATCACTAAAAATAATTAGGCTTAAAACAAAGGCTGATACTTAGGTATCGGCCTTTTTTGTTTTTGGGAAGTGCGAGAAGCGAGAAGCGAGAA
>NZ_MDAW01000117.1:158457-196945 GCF_002875385.1 Vibrio sp. 10N.222.52.B12
AAGCGAGAAGCGAGAAGCGAGCTTATTTTGTCTTTCGAGGGACAAATCCCGTCAACTCCTTTTAGAGCAGAGTCTCTTTCAATAGCCTCCTCTCGATTCCCAAAACGGAGCGCTCCCGAATCGCCATGCACAGCGCTCTTTTCTTCCAATTAAAAAAACCGCTGACGAATCAGCGGTTTTTATCATTCAACGTTCAAGAAAAATTACTTTTTCTTTTTAACTGCTTTTTTGTTTGGAAGGTCAGTAATTGAACCTTCAAATACTTCAGCAGCTAGGCCCACAGACTCGTGTAGAGTTGGGTGAGCGTGGATAGTAAGTGCGATATCTTCCGCATCACAACCCATCTCGATCGCTAGGCCGATTTCACCAAGTAGTTCACCACCGTTAGTACCAACGATAGCACCACCGATTACGCGGTGAGTTTCTTTATCGAAGATTAGCTTAGTCATACCGTCTGCACAGTCAGACGCGATTGCACGACCTGATGCTGCCCATGGGAATGTTGCCACTTCGTAGTTGATGCCTTCTGCTTTCGCTTCTTTCTCTGTCTTACCAACCCATGCCACTTCTGGCTCAGTGTAAGCGATTGAAGGAATAACTTTAGGATCGAAGTAGTGCTTCTTACCAGAGATAACTTCTGCGGCTACGTGGCCTTCATGCACACCTTTGTGAGCAAGCATTGGTTGGCCAACTACGTCGCCGATTGCGTGGATGTGAGGAACGTTAGTACGCATTTGCTTATCAACGTTGATAAAGCCGCGCTCGTCCACTTCAATACCCGCTTTTTCAGCATCGATAAGTGCACCGTTTGGTACACGACCGATAGCAACAAGAACCGCATCGTAACGCTCAGCTTCTGCTGGCGCTTTTTTGCCTTCCATTGAAACGTAGATACCGTCTTCTTTCGCTTCAACTGCAGTTACTTTCGTCTCAAGCATTAGCTTGAACTTGTCTTTAATACGCTTAGTGAAGACTTTAACGATGTCTTTATCCGCCGCTGGGATAACTTGGTCAAACATCTCTACTACGTCTACTTTAGAACCTAGTGAGTGGTAAACCGTACCCATTTCTAGACCGATGATACCACCACCCATGATAAGCAGTTTTTCTGGTACTTCTTTCAGTTCTAGCGCATCCGTTGAATCCCAAATACGTGGGTCTTCATGTGGGATGAATGGCAGTTTGATTGGACGAGAACCCGCAGCGATGATTGCGTTGTCGAAGTTAACTGTTGTTGCTTCACCTTCGCCTTCAACTAGGATGCTGTTAGGACCAGTGAACTTACCGAAACCGTTAACAACCGTTACGTTACGCATCTTAGCCATACCGCTAAGACCACCTGTCAGTTGGTTTACAACTTTCTCTTTCCAGATACGGATTTTGCTGATGTCTGTTTGTGGTTCGCCAAACACAACACCGTGCTCAGCCATCGCTTTCGCTTCTTCGATAACTTTTGAAACGTGAAGAAGTGCTTTAGATGGAATACAACCAACGTTTAGACATACACCGCCAAGAGTGCTGTAACGTTCAACTAGTACTGTTTCTAGACCTAAATCCGCACAACGGAATGCAGCTGAGTAACCAGCAGGACCAGAACCAAGTACAACAACTTGGGCTTTAATTTCTTTGCTCATTGTGACCTCTTGTAGTCATTATCCCTAACAGGCTGAGTAGATGTTCTTAAATTATTAGGCTTTCAAACGGTCAATATTTTACAGAGATGTTAACAGTGTGAAAGCAGCTTTAAGTTAGCCTGTGAGCTAGACAACAATTCATCTTTCAGTTTCTGAACGATGGAAGAAATTGTCGTCTAAAAATAGTCTTTTATATAAAGAATTAAGGTGACCCGAAAGTCACCTTAACTATTACTTTCTCAATTACAGTACTAGACGACGAATGTCTGATAGTGCACCGTTTAAGAAAGTAATGAAGCGTGCACCTTCTGCACCATCGATCACACGGTGGTCGTATGATAGAGACAGTGGAAGCTGTAGACGTGGTTCGAACTCTTTACCGTTCCACACTGGCTTCATTTCAGATTTAGATACACCTAGGATACCAACTTCTGGCGCGTTTACGATTGGTGTAAACGCTGTACCGCCGATACCGCCAAGGCTAGAGATTGTGAAACAACCGCCTTGCATATCAGCTGCAGTTAGCTTACCAGCACGTGCTTTCTTCGATACTACCATCAATTCTTCAGATAGCTCGTAGATGCCCTTCTTGTTCACGTCTTTAAATACAGGAACAACAAGGCCGTTTGGCGTATCGACTGCGATACCTACGTTCACGTACTTCTTAAGAATGATGCTTTCGCCATCTTCAGAAAGTGAAGAGTTAAACGCTGGGAATGCTTCTAGTGCTTTCGCTACCGCTTTCATGATGAACACAAGAGGAGTGATCTTCATGCCAGTGTCTTTCTTCGCTTCGATTGCGTTCTGTTCTTTACGGAATGCTTCTAGCTCAGTGATGTCTGCGTTATCCCACTGTGTGACGTGAGGGATCATTACCCAGTTACGGTGTAGGTTTGCACCAGAGATCTTCTTGATCTTAGAAAGCTTCTGAACTTCAGTTTCGCCGAACTTGCTGAAGTCAACTTTTGGCCAAGGAAGTAGACCAAGTGCAGCACCGTCGCCTTTACCAGATGCTGCTGCACCTGCGCCAGACTCAAGACGCTTAAGTGCATCTTTAACGTAAGCTTGAACGTCTTCTTTCAGGATACGGCTCTTACGACCAGTACCTTTAACCTTAGATAGGTTAACGCCAAATTCACGAGCTAGACGACGAACAACTGGAGATGCGTGTGCGTAGTCACCGTTCTCTTGGAAATCATTTGCTGCAGGAGCTTCAGCTTTTACTGCTGGAGCAGATGCTGCCGCAGGAGCTGCAGCTACAGGTGCCGCCGCTTGAGCTGGAGCCGCCGCAGGAGCAGGTGCTGCGCCTTCAACCGGGGTGCCGGCCACAACGAAAGTCATGATTAGAGAGCCAGTCGTTACTGAATCGCCTTCAGCAATCTTGATCTCTTTAACTGTACCTGCGAATGGTGCAGGTACTTCCATAGAAGCTTTGTCGCCTTCTACAGTAATTAGAGATTGCTCTTCTTCTACTGTATCGCCAACTTTAACCATGATCTCAGTAACTTCTACTTCGTCACCGCCGATATCTGGAACGTTAACTTCTTTGTCCGCTGCTACCGCAGGTGCTGCTGGCGCTTCAACCGCTGCAGGAGCTGGAGCCGCTGCGCCTGAGCCAACTACCGGAGTGCCGGCCACCTCAAATACCATCACAAGAGAGCCAGTTGTTACTGAATCGCCTTCAGCAATCTTGATCTCTTTAACCGTACCTGAAAATGGTGCTGGTACTTCCATAGAAGCTTTGTCGCCTTCTACAGTTAGAAGTGATTGCTCTTCTTCTACTGCATCGCCAACTTTAACCATGATCTCAGTAACTTCTACTTCGTCGCCACCGATATCAGGAACGTGAACTTCTTTTAGTTCTGCTGCCGCTGCTGCTGGAGCTGGAGCTGCTGCTGGAGCCGCTTCTGCCGCAGGAGCAGCGTCAGCTGCACCCTCGGCTTCGAAAATCATGATAAGAGAACCAGTTGTTACTGAATCGCCTTCTGCAACTTTGATTTCTTTTACAATACCTGCTTGAGACGCTGGAACTTCCATAGAAGCTTTGTCGCCTTCAACAGTGATCAGAGACTGTTCTTCTTCAACCTTGTCGCCAACGCTTACAAGAATCTCAGTAACTTCAACCTCATCCGCACCGATGTCAGGTACATTAATTTCGATTGCCATTGCTTATTTACCTTCTAGTTAAGCGCTTTATTAAGCGTAAAGTGGGTTTGTTTTTTCAGTGTCGATGTTGAACTTAGCAATTGCTTCAACAACAACAGACTTCTCAACATCACCACGTTTCGCTAGTTCAGTTAGTGCAGCAACTACTACGTAGCCCGCGTTAACTTCGAAGTGACGACGTAGGTTCTCACGGCTGTCTGAACGACCGAAGCCGTCAGTACCAAGAACTTTGTATGACTCAGTTGGCATGAATGCACGTACTTGCTCAGCGTAGTTCTTCATGTAATCCGTCGCAGCGATTGCTGGTTCGTTACCAAGAACAGTCGTGATGTAAGGCACTTTCGCTTCAGCTTCTGGGTGAAGCATGTTGTAACGCTCTGCATTTTGACCATCACGAGTTAGCTCGTTGAATGAAGTTACAGAGAACACGTCAGATGCTACGCCGTACTCTTCACTTAGGATAGTCGCTGCTTTACGTACTTCGTTCATGATAGTACCAGAGCTCATTAGCTGAACTTTACCCTTAGCACCTTCGTGAGACTCAAGCTTGTAAATACCTTTACGGATGCCTTCTTCAGCGCCTTCTGGCATTGCTGGCATTGCGTAGTTTTCATTCATTACTGTTAGGTAGTAGTAAATGTTTTCTTGCTCAGGACCGTACATACGACGGATACCATCTTGCATGATTACTGCTAGCTCGTAAGCGAATGTTGGGTCGTAAGAGATACAGTTCGGGATAGTGTTCGCTTGAATGTGCGAGTGACCATCTTCGTGCTGTAGACCTTCACCGTTTAGTGTTGTACGACCAGCTGTAGCACCTAGTAGGAAGCCACGAGCTTGTTGGTCACCTGCTAGCCATGCCATGTCACCAATACGTTGGAAACCGAACATTGAGTAGTAGATGTAGAACGGGATCATTGGTAGATCGTTTGTGCTGTAAGAAGTAGCAGCAGCAACCCAAGATGCCATTGAACCTAGTTCGTTGATACCTTCTTGAAGAACTTGACCTGACGTTGCTTCTTTGTAGTAAGAAACGATGCCTTTATCTTCAGGTGTGTATTCTTGACCGTCTGGGTTGTAGATACCCACTTGACGGAATAGACCTTCCATACCGAACGTACGCGCTTCATCACAGATGATAGGAACGATGTTCTTACCGATGTTCTTGTCTTTAAGCAGGATGTTCAACGTACGTACGTAAGCCATAGTCGTTGAGATTTCACGCTTCTGAGCACCAAGTAGAGGAGCAAACTCTTCTAGCTCTGGTACTTTGAACTCTTGTGTGAACTTAGGTAGACGCTGTGGCGTGTAACCTTTCAGTGCTTTACGACGAGCATGTAGGTATTCGTACTCAGCAGAACCTTCTTCCAGTTTTAGGTAAGGCAGTTCAGCTACTTTCTCATCAGAAAGGATGTCTTGTAGACCTAGACGATCACGTAGGTATTGTACGTGAGTCATGTCCATCTTCTTAACACCGTGAGCGATGTTCTTACCTTCAGCCGCTTCACCCATGCCGTAACCTTTAACAGTCTTAGCTAGGATTACCGTTGGCTTACCACCTGTCTCTTTTGCATTGTTGAATGCAGCAAACAGTTTAGAAGAATCGTGACCACCACGCTTCAGTTCGAAGATTTGGTCATCAGTCATGTCTGCAACTAGTGCAGCAGTCTCAGGGTACTTACCAAAGAAGTGCTCACGTACGTATGCGCCATCTTTAGATTTGAATGTTTGGTAGTCGCCATCGATCGTTTCGTTCATAAGCTGTAGTAGCTTACCAGTCGTATCTTTAGCTAGTAGTGCATCCCAGTTGTTACCCCAGATAACTTTAACTACGTTCCAACCTGCGCCTTTGAATAGACCTTCAAGTTCTTGAATGATCTTACCGTTACCCATTACAGGGCCATCTAGACGCTGAAGGTTACAGTTGATTAGGAAACATAGGTTGTCTAGCTTCTCACGCGCAGCGAAAGAAATTGCACCACGTGATTCTGGCTCATCCATCTCACCGTCGCCTAGGAAAGCGTATACACGTTGAGCAGAAGTATCTTTAAGGCCACGGCCGTTCAGGTACTTAAGGAAACGAGCTTGGTAAATAGCAGAGATTGGACCAAGACCCATAGATACTGTTGGGAATTGCCAGAACTCAGGCATCAACTTAGGGTGTGGGTATGAAGGTACACCTTTACCGTCGACTTCTTGACGGAAGTTGTCTAGCTGCTCTTCAGTTAGACGGCCTTCAACGAACGCACGAGAGTAGATGCCCGGTGAGATGTGGCCTTGGTAGTAAACTAGATCGCCACCGTCCGTCTCGTTTGGAGCACGGAAGAAGTGGTTGAAACAAACTTCGTAGAACGCTGCTGCTGACTGGTAAGAAGCCATGTGACCACCAAGGTCTAGGTCTTTCTTAGAAGCACGCAATACGATCATGATTGCGTTCCAGCGAATAATCGAACGAATACGACGCTCAAGAGTTACATCACCAGGGTAAGCTGGTTCTTGTGCTGCTGGAATAGTGTTGATGTAGTTTGTGTTGATGCCAGTTGGCATATCAACGCCGTCTAGACGTGCTTTTTCTAGAACGGTTTCTAGTAGAAACTGTGCACGTTCTACACCTTCTTCACGAACAACTGATTCAAGGGCTTGTAGCCAATCTTGAGTTTCCAGTGCATCTACGTCATGCTTCATGTCAGACATGGCGATCTATCCTTCTGTTGGTTGGATCTACTTATTTAAGTAAGCGGTTCTTGTATTAAGAATCGTTACCTTGCTGAATTCGACGCAGAGAACGCTCTCGTCGAGACTCTTCTCGAGTCAAATCCAACAATGTTTCTTCGATATAAGCTAAATGTGAGTGAGACATTTCACGCGCCTTTTCAGGCTGACCAGAAACAATCGCATCCACGATATTAGCTCTGTGTTTACTTACTTTATCGACCACTTCATCGCGGCGATGTAAGAGCTTTAGATTCTGTAGAACATTCTGCTCAAGCAAAGGCGCAAGGCTACGAACAATATGAAGGAGAACGACGTTGTGCGCTGCTTCGGTTAATGCAATCAAAAATTGCATTACTGCTACCGCTTCAGCTTCAACGTTGCCGCCTTTTTGCTCTTCGCTGATTTGATTCAAGCATGCCTGAATACGAGCAAAATCTTCATCGGTACCACGTAATGCTGCAAAGTACGCTGAAATGCCTTCCATCGCATGGCGCGATTCAAGCAAGTCCAATTGCGTCTCTGAGTGGGTAGATAACAAATTCAGCAAAGGGTCTGAGAAACTCTTCCAGATGTTTTCACTTACGAATGTGCCACCGCCTTGACGACGAGTAAGCAGACGTTTCGCTTCCAAACGCTGAATGGCTTCACGGACAGATGGACGAGACACATCGAACTGCTTTGCGAGTTCGCGCTCTGGTGGCAATTGCTGCCCCGGAGAGAGTGTTCCTTCCACAATCAACCTTTCTAACTCTTGTTCAATAACATCAGAGAGTTTTGGCTGACGAATCCTTTGATAAGCCATAATTTATTGTTCTTCTACTCTTGCAGGTAATTGGTAATACCAATTTTAAGTTGGTGCAGAAATTAACATAATTAAAACGTGACTGTCCAGCCAAAAGTTGACCTAAATCATAGAACGGACTTACAACCAACACTTTGATAACAATCGACCATTAAAACAGCAATAAAATTGGTATGACCAATTACATAAACAAAACAGATGGGAAGTCTTCGTGCTAGTAAATTTGATCAACAAAAACAAAAAATGACAAAAAAACCGGGTCATTTTTTCGTCACGAACCGTTTTAACGCCCCAAAATGTCGTTAACTTTTAACAAGCCTTCATATTTCTTGTATCAAAAAAAGGCATACCTGAGTGTATGCCTTATTTATTTCTGTTTTTTGAATTTACACTTTTGCTACAAGTTAACTTTGTACTTGTTGTCTGAACTTGGCCCAGTCAAAGCTTAGCCCGGGATCGGCTTTTCTCAAGGGAGCGATATACTGATGCCCCGTAATTCTCGGCAAGGTAATTTTTGGGTAGGAATGCATAACGGATTGGGTCAATACAGTAAGTGATTGATATTGCTCTTCTGTGTACGCAACAAACTCGGTGCCTTCCAACTCAATACCAATTGAATAGTCATTACAACGTTCACGGCCAGCGAAGCTAGATTGTCCGGCATGCCAAGCTCTGTCTAAAAAAGAAACAAACTGAACAATCTCGCCATCACGCTTAATTAAACAATGCGCCGAAACGCCCATTTTGTGAATCACCTCAAAAAACGGATGAGCATTGGGGTCAAGATTGCCGGTAAAAAAATCCTCTATATAACATCCACCAAATTGACCCGGTGGCAAGCTGATGTTGTGCACCACCAGCAGAGAGATATCTTCTTTGTCTGAACGAGCATCAAAAAATGGCGACGGGACATGCTTCGCTTGCGTCAACCAACCATTCTCTATTTTTAGGCACATATCAACCTCTCTACTTTGCAAATTAACTGCTGAAATTATTGACACCGGAGAGTATCATTCGTTGCCATCTCCCTTTCAAGACTAGATTTGCGATGAAGAACACACACAACAGCCAAGAACGCCTAGAATATCTTAAGCAACAACTTCCATTAGAAATCACTCGCGCTGTAGCCGATACCCTAAAAGAAGATCTAGGTGGTACATTGGATGTCGATAAAGACATCACCGCATCGCTTATCCCAGCTGACGCGATTAACACTGCAACCATCATCACTCGTGAACACGGTGTGTTTTGTGGCCAAGCGTGGGCAGATGAAGTATTCAAACAACTGGGTAGCAAAGTGACCATCGAGTGGCATGTAAAAGATGGTGACAAGGTAGAACCAAATCAGACACTGTGTACATTGACTGGTCCTGCTCGTGATTTGCTCACTGGCGAGCGCAACGCAATGAACTTTATTCAAACCCTTTCAGGTTGCGCGACCATTACCGCTGAGTACGCAGAAAAAATTGCTCATACAGAGTGCCGTCTATTAGATACACGTAAAACGATTCCAGGTTTACGTAGCGCGCTTAAATACGCAGTAGCTTGTGGTGGTGGTTTCAACCATCGTATTGGTGTATTCGATGCATACCTAATTAAAGAAAACCACATCATTGCTTGTGGTGGTATTACTCAAGCGATCACGACAGCAAAAGAGTTGAACCCTGGTAAACCAGTTGAAGTAGAAACCGAAAGCTTGGACGAGCTAAAAGAAGCGATCGAAGCAGGTGCAGACATCATCATGCTAGACAACTTCACGACAGATATGATGCGTGAAGCAGTCGCGATCAACGCAGGTCGTGCGGCGTTAGAAAACTCTGGTAACGTTACTCTAGAAACCATCGCTGAATACGCAGAAACTGGCGTCGATTACATCTCGGTAGGTGCTTTGACTAAGCACCTAAAAGCGATGGACCTTTCGATGCGCTTTAAGTAAATAGAGTACCGACAACAATATTAACTTCCGAAAAGTCAGCATGTTGTAATCTGATTCACTAAATAGAGGGCCGCAAGGCTCTTTATTTTTATCCACTAAAAAAATAACACCCCTCGCAAAACCTTGCATGCAATATGCAACTTCAACCTAAAGATTTTTACCTCACTCGGAAGGCATCCCCTTGCTAGTTTCCACTTGTTTCTACTCTTTTTACTCTTCTGTTCCATGCATAAGCATTAACTAAATTTCTCTTAAGGAAACAAAATGAAAACGAATAAACAGAAGAAGCAGCAAGGTTTTACGCTGATTGAATTAATGATTGTGGTGGCGATTATTGGTGTTTTGTCAGCAATAGCTATACCAGCTTATCAAAATTACGTTAAAAAGTCGGAAGCAGCTACAGGTTTAGCAACAGCAAAATCATTGATCACAAATATTGACATGTACATTCAAGAAAAAGGTAATTTCCCACCAAATAGCACAACAGGCTTTACCGATGTTGGGGCTACAACGGGAATGAATAAGCTTGGTACGCTATCTTTTGAAAGTATCAGTGGTGCAAATGGAACTATCAAATTTTTGTTTGGCTCAACTTCTTCTATTAGTACTGCTTATGTTGAAATTGCAAAATCCACAAGCGGATGGGCATGTACGTTTACAACAAGCAGCAAATTAACAACTGAAGAAGTACCAAAAGCTTGTAGATAAATTCAAATGCTAACCAACCTCTCAACGGTTCTTCGTCAAGCGGGAATACTGACCTTCTCCCAAGAAGAATCGTTACTTGAGCAAGCTAAAGCTTCTGGCATTTCAATGCCGGAGGCTTTGCTCAATTCTGGCTTTTTCCAATCCCATGAATTGACGGAACACCTAAGCTCTGTCTTTGGGCTTTCTTGCACCTCTCTCAATCAGTACGAATACGCTTCGCTTTGCCAAACGTTGGGCTTACGTGATCTGATCACTCGCCATAATGCTCTGCCGCTCAATCGCAGTTCTTCGACTCTGATCTTGGCGGTAGCTGATCCGACTAATCTCCAAGCTGAAGATGACTTTCGTTTTGCGACAGGACTACAGGTTGAGCTTGTTCTTGCGGATTTTCGTGAACTCAGTGCGGCAATTAGGCGCTTATATGGTCGAGCACTAGGACAGGAAAAGTCCGGATTAAAAGAGATCAACCAAGATGAACTAGCAGGTCTGGTTGATATTGGTGCAGATGAAATCGACAACATCGAAGATCTCAGCCAAGACGAAGCGCCTGTCAGTCGTTACATTAATCAGATTTTGTTGGATGCCGTGCGTAAAGGCGCTTCGGATATTCATTTTGAACCCTACGAAAACATGTATCGAGTGCGCTTACGTTGTGATGGTATTCTCGTTGAAAGCCAACAACCACCGAGTCATTTAAGTCGCCGTTTATCGGCGCGTATTAAAATCTTATCCAAACTCGATATCGCCGAACGACGCTTACCGCAAGATGGTCGTATCAAGCTTAAGCTAAACCAAGATACTGCGATTGATATGCGCGTATCGACACTACCAACGCTATTTGGCGAAAAAATCGTATTACGTTTGCTCGACAGCAGCTCCGCCTCACTAAATATTGACCGCTTGGGTTACAGCGATGAGCAGAAGCAACTTTATCTGGATGCGCTAAAACGGCCACAAGGCATGATTTTAATGACAGGCCCGACGGGGAGTGGCAAAACCGTCTCGCTCTATACAGGGTTAAGTCTTCTAAACAAAACAGAGATCAATATCTCTACTGCGGAAGACCCCGTTGAAATTAACCTGCCTGGCATCAACCAAGTGCAAGTCCAGCCCAAAATTGGTCTTGGTTTTTCTGAAGCACTTCGTTCTTTCTTACGTCAGGATCCTGATGTGGTCATGGTGGGTGAGATCCGCGATCTAGATACGGCAGAGATCGCCATTAAAGCCTCACAAACTGGCCACTTAGTTCTGTCTACTCTGCACACCAACTCTGCCGCTGAAACCGTGATTCGCTTATCCAATATGGGGGTTGAGAGCTTTAACCTTGCTTCATCATTGAGCTTGATCATCGCTCAACGCTTAGCAAGAAAGCTATGCCCTCAGTGCAAACAACCTCAAGAGCCGAATGCACAACTGCAACATATTGGCATCCACTCCACGGAAAACATCTTTCAAGCGAACCCAGATGGCTGTAACGAATGTACCCAAGGTTATTCTGGTCGAACCGGCATTTATGAAGTGATGCGCTTTGACGAGACGCTTTCCGAAGCACTAATTAAAGGCGCATCCGTTCATGAGTTAGAAAAACTTGCTATCAAAAACGGTATGCACACCTTACAAATGTCCGGTATAGAAAAACTTAAACAAGGCATCACCAGCTTTAGCGAATTACAACGCGTTCTCTACTTCTGATCTTTACGTTTATTAGGCAGTCATCGATTCTATGAAAACTAACGCCCCACAACTTAAAAGTTTCCGCTGGAAAGGCACTAACAGCTCAGGGAAGAAAACCTCCGGACAAGTGTTAGCCATGACAGAAATTGAAGTGCGAGAACGCCTAGATGCTCAACACATCAAAATTAAGAAGCTAAAGAAAGGCAGTATTTCTTTTATCACGAAACTGAGTCATCGAGTCAAAGGCAAAGACATTACGGTATTTACCCGTCAAATCGCTACCATGTTAATGACCGGCGTTCCCATCGTTCAAGCTCTGAAGCTTGTCTCAGAAAACCATAGAAAAGCTGAGATGAAATCAATACTGATGAGCGTAACACGAGCAGTAGAAGCAGGAACGCCGATGTCCAAAGCCATGCGAACCGCCAGCACGCATTTTGATCCACTCTATACTGATTTAATCGCAACCGGTGAGCAGTCCGGTAACTTACCTCAGGTATTTGAACGTCTGGCGACTTACCGAGAAAAAAGCGAACAATTGAAAGCAAAAGTTATCAAAGCACTCATCTATCCGGCGATGGTAGTTTTGGTCGCGCTAGGGGTCTCCTACCTCATGCTCACCAAAGTGATACCTGAGTTCGAAAAGATGTTTGTTGGCTTTGGCGCCGACCTGCCTGCATTTACTCAAATGGTCTTAAATCTTTCGGCATGGACACAAAATTGGGGGCCTTTTATTGGGCTCAGTGCATTAAGCTTATTTATTTCCTCCCGTATCATGGCTAAACGTTCGGACTCTTTCCGATTATTGTTGGCTCGATCGAGCTTAAGATTTCCTATACTCGGCCCCGTCTTATCCAAAGCGGCGATTGCGAAATTCAGCCGTACTCTTGCAACCAGTTTTACCGCCGGTATCCCCATTTTGACAAGCTTAAAAACCACCTCTAAAACATCCGGTAATATGCATTATCAACTTGCCATCGAAGAGGTCTACCGAGATACCGCAGCGGGTATGCCAATGTATATCGCAATGCGCAATTGCAACGTATTCCCAGAATTGGTGCTGCAAATGGTAATGATCGGTGAAGAATCCGGACGTTTAGACGATATGCTCAACAAAATTGCCGCGATCTATGAGTTTGAAGTGGATAACACCGTCGACAATCTGAGTAAAATTTTAGAGCCGTTGATCATTGTTTTTCTTGGGGTCGTCGTTGGCGGATTGGTCACAGCAATGTACTTACCAATCTTTAACTTAATGAGCGTATTGGGATAGAATGTTGCTTTAGCAAATTAATCCCATCAAAACAGCACTTTGCTATTTGATTCATCGTTCAAGAGACAGATATGGAAGTATTCCAGTACTACCCATGGCTATTCGTTGTATTTGCCACAATTTTTGGTTTGATCGTGGGTAGTTTCCTCAACGTGGTTATTTACCGTTTACCCAAGATCATGGAACTAGAATGGCGACGCGAGTGCGCTGAATCATTCCCTGAATACAAAATTGAAGCACCGAAGGAAACACTGACCTTAAGTATCCCTCGTTCTTCCTGTCAACAGTGCGGAACGCCGATCCGCATTCGTGACAACATTCCTGTCATTAGCTGGCTGCTTCTGAAAGGCAAGTGCCATAACTGTAAATCCTCGATTAGTGCTCGCTACCCTCTCATCGAATTGCTTACTGCTTTTGGTTCGGGTTTTATCGCGTTTCACTTCGGTTTTAGTTACTTCACTGTTGCGCTGGTTTTCTTTACCTTTGTATTGATTGCCGCCACGTTTATCGACCTCGATACTATGTTGCTACCAGACCAACTAACGCTGCCATTAATGTGGGCAGGTATTGCACTTGCATTGTCTGGCGTTAGTCCTGTTAACCTACAAGACGCCATCATTGGCGCGATGGCTGGTTACTTGTGTCTTTGGAGTGTTTACTGGGTATTTAAGCTTCTGACTGGCAAAGAGGGCATGGGCTATGGTGACTTCAAACTGCTTGCTGCCCTTGGAGCATGGTTAGGCTGGCAATCACTGCCGATGATCATTTTACTGTCGTCGGTTGTGGGCGTTATTTTCGGCCTGATACAACTGCGTTTACAAAAGCAGGGTATCGAAAAAGCGTTCCCCTTTGGCCCTTACCTTGCGATTGCAGGTTGGGTGAGCCTTATTTGGGGTAACCAGATTCTAAACTGGTACTTCACGTCGATTCTAGGAGTGTAAATGGCTTTTGTTATTGGCCTAACAGGCGGCATTGCAAGCGGTAAAACCACCGTTGCAAACTTATTCAAACAGCAATTCAAAATAGACGTTGTTGACGCGGATATTGTAGCCCGCGAAGTCGTAGAACCGGGATCTACTGGACTCAATGCGATCATTGAACATTTTGGCATTGATATTGTACGAGAAGACCAAAGCCTTGATAGAGCAAAATTAAGAGAGCAAATTTTCTCTAATCCGGAGGAGAAAGCGTGGCTAAACGCCCTACTACATCCGATGATTCGTGAAAAAATGATCGAAGATTTAGAGCAAGTGGAGTCAGAGTATGCGCTATTGGTTGTCCCGCTCTTAATCGAAAACAAGCTTGATAGCCTGTGTGACCGAGTGCTTGTGGTTGATGTTGAACCGGAAACTCAAATCGCAAGAACGGTAAAACGTGATAATGTAAGTGAAGATCAAGCTCGTGCGATCTTAGCCTCACAAGCAACACAAGCGCAAAGACTCGCGATTGCGAATGATGTGGTGAGAAATAACCCAAACGACCCTGATCTTTTGCTTCAAATCACAGATTTACACGAAAAGTACCTAGCCATGTGTAAGAAAAATCTGCGAAAATAGGAATGAAACTCACCAAGGCTTATGTCGATGACCACGCACAAATTTGAACATCCGTTAAATGAGAAAACTCGCATCTATCTGAGAGTTGAGTCTTTGCTGCGTCAGGCTCACCTAGCCTCTGGTTTTGCCGATAATCACCAATATCAGTTGTTCTTCCGTGCGCTTTTCGACATGGTTGAAATCTTTGAGCAGATTCAATTGAAAAGTGAGTTGGCAAAAGATCTTGAGAAACAACGTTTGGCCTACCGAAATTGGCTGAACGTTGAAGGCGTCGATCAGCAAGCGTTAAGTGAGCTACTAAAAGAGATCGATGTGGTTCATAGCCAACTGATGACTGCTGAACGTTTCGGCCAAGCGTTGAAAGAAGATCGTTTTTTAAGCTCAATTCGCCAGCGCTTTAATCTTCCTGGTGGTTCTTGCTGTTTTGATTTGCCAGCCTTGCATTATTGGTTACACCTTCCTATCGAACGCAAAAAGCACGATGCAGCCCAATGGCAAGAGAGCTTAAAGCCGTTGTCCGATGCACTCGCTTTATGGCTAAAACTGACTCGCGAAACAGGCCACTTCAAAGCACAAATCGCTCGTGCAGGCTTCTTCCAAAGCGACGCTGATGAAGCGAATATCCTTCGTTTACACATCCCTATGGAATATGGCGTCTATCCGATGATTTCAGGCCATAAGAACCGCTTCGCGATTAAGTTTATGTCGTTTGAAAGCGGACAAGCTTGCACGCAAGACGTTGAGTTTGAACTCGCGGTTTGTAGCTAAAACCAACGCACACTATTATTTCTATACCCCCTTTGACACCTCAACATAATGGGACTCTTTAATCATGTCTAAAATTACTATCGTGCCATGCCCACAATGCGGTGCAGACGTAGAATGGGGAGAGCAAAGCCCTCACCGCCCTTTTTGTAGCAAGAAATGCCAAATGATTGATTTTGGTGAATGGGCTGACGAAGAAAACGCCATTGCTGGCGCACCGGATATGTCGGACAGCGATGGATGGTCTGAAGACCAGTACTAAAGAATTGAGAGGCTAGAGTCGAGAAACGAGAACTCTACACTTCGAGAATAGAGAGAGGGGTTGATGTGAGAACATCAGCCCTTTTTATTTTTCGGGATTCGGTTCATTTTGTCTTTCTAAGGACAAGCTCTGCCAACAACCTTTCGAGGCCATACTTCTTGCACTAGCTCTTCAACAACACCTCTCGGTTCCTAAAGCGAGAAGCTCTCGAATCTCGTAGCGTTCCCGATTCTCGAAGGACAACGTCCACTCCCTAAACCCAGCGTCTTTTTCCTCGCATAAAAAAACGGAGCCCAATTGGGCTCCGTTTACTATGAGAACGCTAGTTATAGCATTACTTCTTAGCAAGTTTCTCTTTGATACGAGCAGACTTACCAGAACGCTCACGTAGGTAGTACAACTTGGCACGACGTACTGCACCACGGCGTTTAACTTCGATGCTATCAACGATTGGAGAGTGTGTTTGGAACGTACGCTCAACACCTTCACCGTTAGAGATCTTACGTACAGTGAAAGCAGAGTGTAGACCACGGTTACGGATTGCGATTACAACGCCTTCGAAAGCCTGTAGACGCTCACGCTCACCTTCTTTAACTTTAACCTGAACTACAACAGTGTCACCTGGTGCAAATTTAGGCAGGTCTGATTTCATTTGCTCTTCTTCAAGAGCTTTGATGATGTTACTCATTTTTTAAATTCCTAGAATAAACTGATACTAAATAAATTAGGTTACTTTGCGTTATGTTCAGTAATGAACTCAGCAAGTAATTGTTCCTGTTCGTCAGTCAGAGCTAGGTTTTCCAGGAGCTCTGGTCTTCTTAGCCAAGTTCGGCCTAGCGACTGTTTTAGTCGCCATTGACGAATATCCTTATGGTTGCCTGACATCAGTACCGCTGGCACTTCTTTATCATCCAACATTTCAGGACGCGTATAGTGAGGGCAATCTAACAAACCATTTGCAAAAGAATCTTCTTCTGCTGACGCAAAATCGCCTAGTACACCCGGAACAAACCGAGAGACTGAATCGATCAGTGTCATGGCTGGTATTTCACCACCCGTCATCACAAAATCTCCAATCGACCATTCTTCGTCGACTTCAGATTGAATGATACGCTCATCTACCCCTTCGTAACGGCCACAAATCAGAAGTAAATTCTCATTCGTTGCCAGTTCTTCTACTCCCTTTTGGTCGAGCTTGCGACCTTGAGGAGAAAGGTAAATGACTTTCGTCTTACCCGGTGAGGCTGCTTTCGCGGTATGAATGGCATCGCGCAAAGGCTGAACCATCATTAACATACCAGGACCACCACCGTAAGGTCGGTCATCGACAGTGCGATGTTTGTCGTGAGTGAAATCTCGAGGATTCCAAGTCTCAATTGACAAAAGACCTTTTTTAACCGCTTGACCTGTTACTCCAAATTCAGTAACAGAACGGAACATTTCAGGAAAAAGGCTAATAACGCCAACCCACATGTTTATCTCGCTCTGTAGTTTTGGAGATTAGAATCCAGGATCCCAGTCAACTTCGATCCGTTGAGCTGTGCGATCAACTTTAATGATCACTTGCTCTTCAAGGAACGGGATTAATCGTTCCTTCTGCCCGAAAGCATCTTTTAGATTTGCTTTAACAACCAGAACATCGTTTGAGCCAGTTTCTAGAATGTCATTAACGACACCCAGATCGTAACCTTTAGTGGTTACCACTTGCATCCCAAACAATTCACGCCAGTAGAATTCTTCTTCTGACAATTCAGGTAGTACCGCAGGGTCAATAGCAATTTCAAAGTTGGTCATCAGCTGCGCGTCTTCGCGAACGTCCAACCCTGCTAGCTTGCATACATAGCCTTGACCATGACGCTTCCAGCTTTCTACTTTGTACTCAACCCACGTACCCTTTTGGTTAACAAACCAAGGGCTGTAATCGAAAATGCTTTCAGCATTGTCTGTGTAGGAAAAAACTTTAAGCCAACCACGAATGCCGTAAGTAGCACCAAACTTGCCTACAACAATCTTCTCGTTGCTCATCGTTTCTTTACCTTTCATCGACATAAACTAGTTTCTACTTCTTAAAAGAATTAAGCCGCTTTTTGAGCGTCTTTAACTAGCTTAGCAACGCGGTCAGATAGAGACGCGCCTTGACCAACCCAATGGTTAACGCGGTCTAGGTCTAGACGTAGACCTTCTTCTTGACCTTTAGCAGTTGGGTTGAAGAAACCAACTTTCTCGATGAAACGGCCAGTTGCAGCGTTGCGGCTGTCCGCTACTACGATTTGATAAAATGGACGCTTTTTAGCGCCGTGACGTGCCAAACGAATGGTTACCATGTCGTCCTCTTTGCTTTCTCAAAAATAAAATTAACCCCAATAATCATCCATAAAACTGAACAATCTGGGGTCTCGTGCCAAAATAAAGCTCCGGAATTTTACTCTTATCCCGAAGCAATGCAAGGTATTTAGTTACTTTTTCACCAACATAAATTGAAATTCAAGTTTGTGATGTAGCTAACACCCTGAAACTAAAGTCTAGGCAATCGTTTAACGACCAAATGGATTGAAGCCACCGCCTCCACCCATACCGCCGCCCATCATGCCTTGCATGTTGCGCATCATGCCTTTCATGCCGCCCTTTTGCATTTTCTTCATCATCTTTTGCATTTGGGTAAACTGCTTAAGCAGACGGTTAACGTCTTGTACCTGAACACCCGAGCCTGCTGCGATACGTTTTTTACGTGAGCCTTTGATGATTTCCGGGCGTTGACGTTCTTTCATTGTCATTGAGCTGATGATCGCTTCCATTTGCTTGAACATCTTGTCGTCAACTTTGTCTTTCACGTCTGACGGCAATTGAGACATACCTGGCAATTTGTCTAGCATGCCCATCATGCCACCCATGTTTTGCATTTGACCTAGCTGCTCACGGAAGTCTTCAAGGTCAAAACCTTTCTTCTCTTTGAACTTTTTCGCTAGTTTTTCTGCTTTGTCTTGGTCGACATTGCGTTGTAGGTCTTCAATCAGAGACAGTACATCACCCATGCCTAGAATACGCGATGCAATACGATCTGGGTGGAATGGTTCTAGTGCGTCAGTCTTTTCACCTACACCTAGGAATTTAATTGGCTTACCAGTGATATGACGAACCGATAGCGCCGCACCACCACGTGCATCACCATCCACTTTAGTCAGAATCACACCGGTTAGCGGTAGCGCATCACCAAATGCTTTCGCTGTGTTCGCCGCATCTTGACCTGTCATTGCATCAACAACGAACAGTGTCTCGACCGGGTTAATAGCAGAGTGAAGATCTTTAATCTCACCCATCATTTCTTCATCGATAGCCAAACGACCTGCGGTATCGACAATAAGCACGTCATAGAATTTCTTCTTCGCGTGGTCGATCGCGGCATTCGCAATATCAAGTGGTTTTTGATCTGGTGACGATGGGAAGAAGTCGACGCCGATGTCTGATGCTAGAGTTTCTAGCTGTTTGATTGCCGCAGGACGGTAAACGTCGGCCGACACAACCAAGACTTTCTTCTTATCACGCTCTTTTAGAAGCTTAGAAAGCTTACCTACCGATGTGGTTTTACCCGCACCTTGTAGGCCCGCCATTAAAAGAACGGCTGGCGGCTGCGCTGCTAGATTTAGGGCTTCGTTAGATTCACCCATTACACCTTCAAGCTCTGCTTGAACGATCTTGATGAATTCCTGACCCGGAGTCAGCGATTTAGAAACTTCTACGCCCACCGCTTTTTCTTTAACGCGGTTAACAAACTCACGCACAACAGGAAGGGCAACGTCCGCTTCCAAAAGCGCCATGCGCACTTCACGTAGGGTTTCTTTAATGTTGTCTTCGGTCAGACGACCTTTGCCACTGATATTTTTCAGCGTTTTGGATAATCGATCCGTTAAATTCTCAAACATCTTTGTCTCTTCGCTAAAATGGCGATTAATTAGTGTGAGTATACCTTAGCCAACGTCACAGTCATACCCGAACACTGCTCTTATCATTAACTTGAGGGCTAACTTGTTAATTTCAATATCTCATCTCTCGTGATTGATGAAGGATCTACCGTAGCCCCAAAGAGTAATGCAAGGTATAATTTTTAGCATCGTGCACAATAACTCTTAGGATTCATGGATAGCTTAATTGCCATCGCGGCCGCCATACTTTACGTTTTGGCGATAGCGACCATCATACCTGGACTCTCTCAGCAGTCAGGAATCAAAGTCAAAACCGTATTTGCCAGTGCGGCATGTGCGCTTGTTTTTCATGCTTGGATTCTGAGTGACCTGATATTTGACGGCTCAGGGCAAAACCTCAGTATTCTTAATGTTGCTTCGCTAATAAGTTTTATTATTTCTTTGGTCATGAGTGTGGCAATGCTTAAGAATCGCTTATGGTTCTTGTTGCCTGTGGTATACAGTTTTGCTGCTATCAATTTATCTGCAGCAACGTTTTTACCAAGCACATTTATTAGACATTTAGAAAATGACCCTAAGTTACTTATTCACATATCATTCGCACTCTTCTCTTACGCCACGTTGACCATTGGTGCACTCTACGCACTCCAGTTAGCTTGGCTTGATCACAAACTTAAAACGAAAAAATCACTCGCAATCAATCCAAACTTACCGCCACTCATGATGGTAGAGCGTCAGCTATTCAAAATTATCTTGATTGGTAACTTGTTGCTCACGGCAACGCTGATTACTGGTTTTGTGTTTGTACAAGACATGTTTGCTCAAGGTAAAGCCCACAAGGGAATCCTTTCTTTCATCGCTTGGATTGTGTACTCAATTCTGCTTTGGGGTCACTACCGTAAAGGGTGGCGAGGCAAAAAAGTGACTTGGTTTGCGGTTGCAGGTGCGACTTTGTTGACCTTGGCGTACTTTGGTAGTCGCTTCGTGAAAGAGATCATCTTAAGTTGATACTTTCCATCGATTAAATGCAATTAATAAGGAGCCTTGTGCTCCTTATCCTTTATATTGCCGAGCAAATAAAATAGAGTACCCCTTATTCCATTGACTTCATGACCTAGCTCGGTCATAAATTAACCAAACACATAAAAGGAACTGCTGCGTTTTGGACGACATATCTACGGGTATCTTATTTGCGCTACTCGCGTGTCTTATCGTCATATCAGGTTACTTCTCCGGTTCAGAAACAGGGATGATGTCTTTGAACCGTTACCGCTTAAAGCACTTAGCCAATAATGGGCATAAAGGGGCGAAGCGAGTCGAAAAGCTTCTCGACCGCCCAGATCGCCTTATTGGCCTGATCCTTATCGGCAACAACCTCGTTAATATCCTCGCTTCCGCTATCGCAACCATTTTAGGTATGCGTTTGTATGGCGATTTAGGGGTCGCAATTGCAACTGGTGCTCTCACTATGGTGGTGCTGGTTTTTGCAGAGGTGACACCGAAAACGATCGCATCGCTCTATCCGGAGCGCGTCTCTTATGCGAGCAGCATCCTTCTTACTATTTTAATGAAGGTGCTGTCACCACTCGTCATGTTGGTGAACTTTATTACTAACGGCTTTATCCGTTTACTCGGCGTAAAAGCCGATCACACCACAGAAGACCACCTTAGCTCAGAAGAGTTGCGTACCGTGGTAAATGAAGCTGGCGGCCTCATTCCTCGTCGTCACCAAGACATGCTGGTGTCTATTTTGGACCTAGAGCACGTCACAGTGAATGACATCATGGTGCCTCGTAATGAGATCACTGGCATCGACATCAATGACGATTGGAAATCTATCGTTCGTCAGCTGACTCACTCTCCTCATGGCCGTATTGTGCTGTACCGTGACCAAATTGATGAAGTGGT
Source organism: Vibrio sp. 10N.222.52.B12 (assembly GCF_002875385.1). NCBI lineage: Bacteria > Pseudomonadati > Pseudomonadota > Gammaproteobacteria > Vibrionales > Vibrionaceae > Vibrio > Vibrio sp. 10N.222.52.B12. Next base: position 179,777 of record NZ_MDAW01000117.1, read on the forward strand.
TGGTATGCTGCGTCTGCGTGAAGCTTATCGCTTAATGCTAGAGAAGAACGAGTTCAACAAAGAGACACTGCTACGCGCAGCCGATGAGGTGTACTACATTCCTGAAGGCACGCCACTGAACGTACAGATGTTGAAGTTTCAACGTAATAAACAGCGTATCGGTTTAATTGTCGATGAGTATGGCGACATTAACGGACTAGTGACGTTAGAAGATATTCTGGAAGAGATCGTCGGTGAGTTTACCACATCAATCGCACCGAGCTTGTCCGAAGAGATCACACCGCAAGGTGATGGTAGCTTCTTAATTGAGGGCAGTGCAAATATTCGAGACATCAACAAAGGTTTGAAGTGGAAACTGCCAACTGACGGACCAAGAACCCTCAATGGCTTGATCCTTGAACATCTGGAAGATATTCCTCAAAGCCATTTGAGTGTGCAAGTTTCTGGGCACCCAATGGAAATTGTTCAAGTAGAAGAGAACCGTATCAAGCTTGTAAAAGTGTATCCAAAGCTGAAGAAAAACAGCTAAGTGTGAACAAAATATCACGCCTTAAATCGCAAAGAAAAAGAGCCTGACACTGTCAGGCTCTTATGTTTTCAGCTATCTGAACGAAAAGCTAAGTTAGTCGATACGTAGCTCTTTCAGCATTGATTCTGGTAGTGCCAGCTCATCATTCTTATTCACCGCAACCCCCGCTTCTAGAATGTTCTTTGCAATTTGCTTCGCTTCATCCAGAGAGTGCATTGCCGCTGTACCACATTGGTACTCGTTCAGCTCAGGGATCTTGTTTTGGTTTTCTACTTTCAATACGTCTTCCATTGCTGCAATCCAAGCGTCAGCCACTTGCTGCTCTGAAGGCGTACCGATTAGACTCATGTAAAAACCTGTACGACAGCCCATTGGTGAAATATCAATAATCTCAACACTTTCACCATTTAGATGATTGCGCATAAAGCCCGCATACAGGTGCTCTAGCGTGTGAATTCCTCGTTCAGAAAGGATGTCTTTGTTCGGGGCAGTAAAGCGCAAGTCGAATACCGTGATGGTATCCCCTTTAGGGGTTTGCATCGTTTTAGCCACTCGTACTGCAGGTGCATTCATGCGAGTGTGGTCTACGGTAAAACTGTCTAATAAAGGCATTACATCTCTCCTGATTGTAACGACCAATACTCAAGAGTATTGGCATTGATTTCTATTCATTCCCCCAGTCCAAATGAATTCGTTAGGGGGTTAAAAGAACCAGCTGCTGTTGTCTTCTAGTTCCTGACGACATTGCTTCAGCTGCCAGCCATAAGTCTTTGCGGTTTGCTCAACGCGTCTTGCAACCTTTAACAAGCTTGGCTTGCTATTATAGGTTCCGCGCTTATATCCACCACGTCCTTCATGATAAGCAAGGTACTGCTTGTAAGGATCCCACAATGAGATGCCTAATTGACGACGAGTCTCATGGGTATACCAACCGACAAACATCATTGAGTCGTCGAAGTTAGTACGTGAACCACCTTGACCCGTCGCATCTTGAAAATCTTCCCAAGCAGGGTCTTGAGCTTGAGCATAACCGTAAGCGCTACTTACGCGCCCCCATGGAATAAAGCCGAGAACGTAATCCTTTGGTGGTCGAGCGTCATGACGAAAGCTACTTTCTTGCTTGATGATCGCCATCGCCACGTTTATCGGCGTACCCCACTCTTCTTCCATGTCTTTGGCATCTTCATACCAACCAGATTTTTCTCGGAATATTTCACATAGGTTGTCTTGTTGCTTTGGGGGCGCTGTCGCACAACCGGCTAACATTACGCTTCCAAGCACAGACACCACTAACGGCTTAATGTCCAATCCCTGCCCTTACTGCTGATTATTGTTTTAGATAAGCAAAGTAATCTTCTAAGAAGTCATCAAAGGATAACGTGTCACTTTGCTCTGCTTGTTTTTGTTTCTCTACCGATGTCGCGACTTCAGTTTCCATCGCATCTGCCGAGTATTGCTCATAGCTATGTGCTAGATTTTCTTCGCGGAACTTCATACCAAGCGCACAACCCACTTTACCCAAACCGCCGTGCTCTTTGGTCAGCTCAAGCAATTGACCAGAGATAGTAAGCTCAGGCTCGTCAATCCAAGACTCCAGTTTGTCGCAAACCGCTTGGTACGCATTACCACCAGTCGCGGTGTCCATTTCAACCGCAATCTGACGAAGATCAGCGAATACACTGTGCGCCCAATCTTGCAGAGATAAACGTTCGCCTTGGCAACCAATTTGCAGCATCAAACCTTTCTCACGACCAGAAACAATAACTTTGTTCCAGTTATCACGCCAGCATTCAAGCTCGCAGTTATCCATAGGGTCAGAGTCAGAAAGCGCTGCCCATGTTAGGAATAGGTCCAAGAATCGAACTTGTTCCTCACTCACGCCAACCGCACTGAATGGGTTTACGTCTAAAGAACGGACTTCAATGTATTCAACACCCGCTCGTGTCAGAGCTTCAGATGGTTTTTCACCACTTTGCGTTACACGCTTAGGGCGAATTGGAGCGTATAGCTCGTTCTCAATTTGCAGAATGTTTGAGTTCAATTGACGGTATTCGCCATCCACTTTCACACCAATCTCTGCAAACTCATCCGATGGACGACGAATAGCGTCACTTAAGCCTTCAAGATACTGTTCAATGCTGTTAAAGCCAATCTTAAGCACGCTTTGCGCGCTGTTGGTGTAACCGAGATCACTCAGACGCAGAGAGGTTGCTTTTGGTAAGAAAAGCGTCCCGCCAATTTTCTCAAATGGCAGATCAGTTTCACGTCCTTGAATGAACGAGCCACACAATGCTGGTGACGCTCCAAAGAAGTACGGGATCATCCAACCAAAACGGTAGTAGTTACGGATTAGAGCAAAGTACGCTGCGGATTTCGTTTCTTGGCGAGCTTCTTCATCTTGCTCTCCATGTAGTGCATCCCAGAACGATTCAGGGAAAGAGAAGTTGAAGTGCACCCCCGAGATAATTTGCATTAAGCTACCGTAGCGGCGTTTTAAACCTTCACGGTAAAGCGTTTTCATTTTTGCTGAGTTTGATGAGCCATATTGAGCTAGCTGAATATCATCTTCAGTGCCTACATAACATGGCATCGAAAGTGGCCACATTTTCTCTTCACCCATTTTGGTTTGAGTGAAGTGATGGATGTCTTTCAACTGCCCGATCAATTCAGGGATATCATGTGATACAGGCGTAATGAATTCCAGTAGAGATTCTGAAAAGTCTGTCGTGATCCATTTGTTTGTGAACGCTGAGCCCAAACCCTCTGGATGAGGTGTTGTTGCTAGGTGTCCATCCTGACGATAGCGCAAAGTTTCTCGCTCAACACCGCGTCCAAACTGCTTAAATACTTCTGGGTTTGATGCAACTTGTTTTAGTCGCGCAGCAAAATCAGTCAAAATGAGGTTCGCTTATATTGGGAGCAGGACACTCGCCAAGCGTGGCAAGTGAAAGCTAAGTTATTGATATATAATCCATCTAGATAAATAACCCATCAAAAAGTCATTTATCTAGTTAGAAACGAATAGCGGAGAGTCTCCTCTCCGCTATTAAATGTGTACTCTATCGAATGATTTCAAGCTCTTCCACGTCTTTCCCTAACTTTTCTAGTTGAGGGCGAAGGGATTTTGCATCCCCGACAACCACGATTTGATAGTCGTTCGGGTCAAACCATTTTTCGGCTAGAGCGTTGAGAGTCTGCTTATCAACTTTCTCAACAATAGCGTTTCGTTGCTGTAAATAGTCTTTATCTAAGTCGTATTTCACAATATCACTGATGAGTTTCGCTTTCTGTGTTGGCGTCTCATATTTCAGCGCATCTTTTTGACCGACCGCTTGGCGCATAAATTTCAATTCATCGTCAGTCATGCCCGATTGTGAGAACTCGTTCAACTCATTCTCCATCTCGATAATAGACGCAACCGTTGAATCCGCACGCACTTGAGCAGTGAAAACAACCGAGCCAGTCTCCGCATTACCGGAGAAATAACCATAAGCACCATAAGTGTAGCCTTTGTCTTCACGAAGGTTTTGGTTGATACGGCTATTGAAGTTACCCGCCAGATTAAAGTTCGCTAGCTGACCAAGGTAAAAATCACCAGTCGCATCGTAAGGCATACCTTGGCGTACGAGCATCACGACACTTTGTGGCGCTCCAGGCTTATCCACTAGGTGAATTTGTTGCTTACCCAAAGGGTTTACTTTTTGCGGAGAATACAACGGTGCTGCTTCTGCTTTCCAGTTAGACCAAAACGTCAGTTGTTTTTCTACGTCTGCTTTATTGATATCGCCCACCGCAATGATCTGCGCTCCTTGCGGTGTATAGTGCTTCGCATAGAAGTCTCGAACATCGTCTAGTGTTAGCGCCTTTACTCCGGCCTTGGTGCCTTCTTTTGGACGAGCAAAAGCTGAATCACCGTACAAAACTTGGCGGCTGGCTTGCGCGGCCATCCAGCTTGGTTTTTGATGTTCGTAAACTAAGCCTTCTAACGCTTGCATTTTCACTCGTTCAAAGTCTTCTTCTTTAAATGCAGGCGACAACAACATCTCTTCAACAATCTTGAGTGTTGGTGCTAGGTTTTTCTCTAGTGAGGACACACTGATGTCAGTCGTATAGCCCGTCGCATCAACAGAGATAACACTACCTAATTTATCAAGCTCAGCTTGAATCTCTTCCACACTGTGTTGCGTTGTGCCTTCTTGCAGCATCGCAGCGGTCAGCTGTGCCAGACCTTCCTTGCCTTCTTCAACAAAACGCGTCCCTGCCGGGAGACTGAACTGCATCATCATGGTTGGCGTTTCATTGCTCATCGTACCAAGTAACTCTGAACCATTATTGAAATGGATGTCGTAAAGCTTGGGCATGGTTGCTTCGACTGGAGCACCAACCGGAGGCTGAACAGAACGATCGAAGTTGTCAGTCGCACGACGGTAGGCTAACTGGTCATCCGTGATCTTTTGGTATTCAGGTAATGTGCGTTTTGGGGTGACAAATGTAGCAGGTTTCACTGCCAATTCTGTTTTCCCTCTTGGCACCACACTCAAAGTAACTTTGTTCTTCCCTTGGATAAAGTCGCTGTAAGCTTTTTCTACTGATTCTGGTGTTACTGCACGGATCTGCTCAAGCTGTTTCTCAATTAAATCAGGCTGGCCAAAGAACGTTTGGTTAGAAGCAAGTTGCGTCACCTTGCCTTTAACACTTTCAAGCGCAAAGATCGCATTCGCTTCTTCTTGACCTTTTAGTTGGTCAAGACGGTCTTTTGTCACGCCATCTTTCGCAAACTTGTTCAGCGATATCATTAATTCATCATAAAGCTTTGACAGGTCCCCTTTGTCACCAGAATCACCCATCGCGTAAACATAGAAGTTACAAGACAGCTCAGCACAATCATGGAATGCACCCGCATCCACTGCTTTTTGTGTCTTCACTAAATCTTGGTAGAGCACACTGTTGGTGCCGCTGCCTAATACGCTAGAAAGTGTGTCTAACGAAGTTTGGCTTGCTTCACCGCTGTAAGTGGTTGGCCAAGCAATCATTACCATTGGCTGTTGGATTCGGTCCTCCAGCGTGATGAACTTACTCTCTGCCAGCTTCGCTGGTTGTTTTGGCGCATTATCGACCTCAGGGCCGCGAGGGATAGAGCCAAAGTATTTGTTCACCCACTCAAGCGTCTGTTCAACATCAATATCGCCACCAATAGTCACCACAGCATTGTTTGGACCGTACCAACGCAAGAAGAAGGCTTTCAGATCGTTCACATCAACACGATCGAGATCTTCCACATAGCCAATGGTTTGCCATGAATATGGATGACCTTCAGGATAAAGCGCTTCAGCCATACGCTCCCAAATCAAACCATACGGACGGTTGTCGTAGCGCTGGGCTCGTTCATTTTTTACTGTTGAGCGCTGGATCTCGAACTTGTGTTGCGAAACGGCATCAAGCAAAAAGCCCATGCGGTCCGATTCTAACCACAGCATTTTCTCAAGTTGGTTAGCAGGGACAGTTTCAAAGTAGTTAGTGCGATCACGGTTAGTTGTACCATTTAAAGTACCACCCGCTTCAGTAATGATCTTAAAGTGTTGCTGGTCACCAACGTTCTCTGAACCTTGAAACATCATGTGTTCGAAGAAGTGAGCAAAACCAGATTTACCAATTTCTTCTCGTGCAGAACCAACATGGTATGTCACATCAACGTGCACAAGTGGATCGGAGTCCTCTGGTGCCAGAATCACCGTTAAACCATTGTCTAGTTGATACTTCTGGTATGGAATTTTAACTTTGCCTTCTTCTGCTTTCGACGCTTCGACGAAAGTAACCCCATCAGGCAATGATGATACTGGGGCGTTTGATGCACAGCCCGTGATCACCAACAGTGAGCACGCGCTTACCCAAAACATTCTCATGCGCTTTCCTTAAAATAAACCGAGATAGATGGCGGCTAACAAGGAGTACCTTGCTGCTTTGCCTAAAAATATCAAAACCATACACGGCAGAAATTTCATCCTTAACCATCCTGCCGCTAAACATAGCGGGTCACCAATCACTGGTAACCAGCTAAAGAACAATCCCCAATATCCATACTTGGACAGCCATTTAAGTGCCGTATGGCCGTGTTTTTCATCTTTTGTCTTATTTGGAATCCAAAGCCCAAGCCAATAGTTGGTCAATCCACCAAGCGTGTTACCAATCGTGGCGACAATAATGATGGAAGTAGCGGAATACTGGTTTAACGAGAGGGTCGCGATCAATCCAGCTTCAGAGCCCCCCGGCAAGAGGGTAGCGCTAAGAAATCCAGTAATGAACAACACCCATAATGCGGAGTCAGAAAACCACAGTGCTAAATTTTCAAAGGCTGCATTAAATGCCTCTAGCATGTCATATCAAGCAATACCTTGCCTCGTGTCCGTCCGGATTCAACTTGTCGGTGGGCATCCACAACCTCGTTCATCGGATAAACATGTTGAATTTCTGTTTTTAGCAGACCAACCCCCACCATATAAAGTAAGGTGTCGAGCTGCTCACGATCCGGCTCCACCAGCATGCCACTAGCATCAAAACCAAGCAGTTTTGCTTTCTCACAAATCAACTCAGCCGTTATGGTCGGAACGGTGATCACTCGGGCGTTATCAGTCAAACATTTCAGAGCATCTAAAGCGGCGTCACCACCGACAAGATCGATCAACACATCCACATCTTCAACACGTTCTGACACTGGCGCAAATTGATAGTTCACTGCATGCGCTCCCAGCGTTGCGAGGTAGTCTAAATTCCGCTCACTGCAGGTGGTAAAGACTTCGGCTTTGGTTGCTACGGCGATTTGTACCGCTATGTGGCCAACACCACCTGCACCAGCGAGAATCAACACTCGGTCGCCTTCAGTAACATTAGCCTTGCTTAATGCTTGAGCCGCCGTTTGCCCTGCCAGAGGAAGTGCAGCCGCAGCTTCTAAAGTTATTGAATTGGGAATACGGCTGAGAGCTGACTCAGGAACACAAAGGTATTGGCTGTAACCACCACCACGAGCTGGAAATCCAATGAAACCAGCAACCTCGTCCCCGACTTCAAAACGTGATGTCCCTTCCCCACAAGACGCCACTTTGCCAGAAACGTCATACCCCGGAACCCAAGGAAGGTTATCTTTATTTTGTGCGGCCGCCCAACCTAACCCCGCGCGCGTTTTCACGTCGATAGGATTAATGCCTGAATAGGCGACTTTTATGAGGATTTCACCCTTTTGAGGTGAGGGTGTTGGTGCGGTTTGAATGGCGAGAACGTCTGCATCGCCAAACTTAGTAATCACTATCTGTTTGTGTTCCATAGCCCATTCCCTGCGAGAAAACAAAAAGGGATGCGAAAGCATCCCTTTGACTATAAACCATTTTGTTTACCGAAGTTAATCGTCAATTTGTAAATTGGTGGATAATTCTATGTCGTAGCGTATCCACCAAAAATCGAACAAGACGATTAGCCTACTAGCGCTAACAAGATACCAGCCGCGACTGCGGAACCAAGTACACCGGCTACGTTTGGCCCCATCGCATGCATCAACAGGAAGTTTTGTGGGTTCGCTTCTAAGCCAACTTTGTTCACAACACGAGCTGCCATTGGTACCGCAGAAACACCCGCAGCACCGATAAGTGGGTTGATGTCTTCTTTCGAGAACTTGTTGAGAAGCTTCGCCATCAGAACACCTGCACCAGTACCTATACTGAATGCCACTGCGCCTAAACCCAGAATGCCAAGTGTTTCTAGATTCAAAAACTGTTCAGCTTGCAGTTTAGAGCCGACACCAAGACCTAAGAAGATGGTCACGATGTTGATCAGCTCGTTTTGAGCGGTTTTGGATAAACGATCCACTACACCCGCTTCGCGCATCAAATTGCCTAAACAGAACATACCAACCAAAGGTGTAGCCGATGGCAGGAATAGAATTGTCATCAGCAACACAGCAAGTGGGAACAGTACTTTTTCCCACTTACCGACATGACGCAGTTGAGCCATTTTAATTTGACGCTCTTCTTTGGTCGTAAGTGCTTTCATGATCGGAGGCTGAATAATCGGCACCAACGCCATGTAGCTGTATGCCGCAACGGCAATCGCACCAAGTAGGTCCGGAGACAGTTTACTTGCTAAGAAAATCGCCGTAGGTCCATCTGCACCACCAATGATGGCGATAGACGATGCATCAGCCATGGAGAATTCCATACCAGGAACGTAGTTAAGTAAAATCGCGCCAAATAGTGTCGCAAAAATACCAAACTGAGCAGCGGCCCCTAACCACAACGTTTTCGGGTTCGCAATTAAGGCACCAAAGTCCGTCATCGCACCGACACCCATGAAGATCAAGAGTGGGAAGACACCTGATTCGATCCCGATGTAATACACGTAGTAAAGCAAGCCACCTGGGTCAGTAAAGCCTGCATTTGGAATGTTAGCCAAGATGGCACCAAAACCAATAGGCAATAGCAACAATGGCTCAAAGCCTTTTTTGATCGCCAAAAACAGCAGTGCACAACCAACCAACATCATACAGATTTGGCCGAACTCAAAGTTCGCGATCCCTGTTTCTGACCATAAGGTCATCAATCCGTCCATGATACTCCCTTATGCTAAGCTCAGAAGCGGTGAACCAACAGTAACGGCATCACCTTCTTTCACATTCAGCTCTTGCACTACTCCACCACGAGCCGCGCGAACTTCGGTTTCCATCTTCATCGCTTCTAAGATAAGCAGAACATCCCCTTCAGCCACTTCAGCGCCTGGCTGAACATTCACTTTAAAGATGTTACCGGCAAGCGGTGCCGGTACTGCTTCCGCAGAAGTATTTGCTGGAGCTACGGGAGCACTTGGTTGTACTGGAGCTGCTGAAACATTTGGAGTAACAGACGCCAGCTGTCCTTGTGGGCCGACTTCCACTTCGTACACTTGGCCATCCACACGAACGCTATAAGTCTCAACACCACCGGTTGCTACTGGCGCTACCGGAGCTGCTGGTTTCGCTGACTCTAGCGTTGGAGCAGGTTCAAACGCATCTGGGTTGTCACGGTTCTTAAGGAATTTGAGACCAACTTGAGGGAACAAAGCATACGTCAATACGTCATCCACACGCTCACTTGCCAACTTGATACCATCAGACTGTGCTTTCTCCATCAAATCGACAGTAAGCGTCTCCATTTCAGGTTTCAATAGATCAGCAGGACGACACGTGATCGCCTCTTTTCCATCAAGAACTTTTGTTTGCAGATCGGCGTTCAATGCGGCGGGTGCTGCACCGTATTCACCTTTTAACAAGCCTGCGGTTTCTTTCGTGATGCTCTTATATCGTTCACCTGTCAGCACGTTAATAACGGCTTGGGTACCGACGATCTGTGAGGTTGGTGTTACTAGGGGAATAAAACCAAGATCTTCACGCACGCGTGGGATCTCTTCCAGAACTTCATCAAGACGGTCTGCCGCCCCTTGTTCTTTAAGTTGACCTTCCATGTTGGTTAACATGCCACCAGGAACCTGAGCAATGAGGATACGAGAATCCACCCCTTTCAATTGCCCTTCCCATTTCGCGTACTTCTTGCGCACTTCACGGAAGTAAGCCGCAATAGGCTCAATTTGGTCCAGTTTTAAGTTGGTATCACGCTCTGTACCTTGCAACATCGCTACCACAGTTTCTGTCGGCGTATGGCCATAAGTACAACTCATTGAAGAGATCGCGGTATCAAGGATATCAATTCCGGCTTCTACGGCCTTCACAGCAGTCGCGGTTGATAACCCCGTCGTTGCATGACAGTGAAGCGCTAGTGGCACATCACAGGATGCTTTGATGCGAGTGATCAGCTCTTCTGCTTCATAAGGCTTGAGCAAACCAGACATGTCTTTGATACACAGAGAGTGACAACCGAGGTCTTCTAAGCGTTTTGCTAAATCCACCCACGTCTCTGTGTTATGCACTGGGCTGGTCGTGTAAGACAGCGTACCCTGAGCATGTGCACCAACATCCACAGCAGCCTTAACAGCCGTTTGAAAGTTTCGTACGTCATTCATTGCGTCGAAAATACGGAACACATCCATTCCGTTAACGTGTGCACGCTCAACAAACTTCTCTACTACGTCATCAGCATAATGGCGGTATCCTAAAAGGTTTTGACCACGAAGTAGCATTTGCATCGGCGTGTTTGGCATTGCTTTTTTTAACTCACGTAGACGCTCCCATGGGTCTTCTCCCAGAAATCGAATACAAGAATCAAAAGTTGCGCCACCCCAGGTCTCTAATGACCAGTAACCAACTTTGTCCAATTCCGCTGCGATAGGCAGCATATCTTCGATACGCATACGCGTAGCAAACAGTGATTGATGGGCGTCACGAAGGACCACATCCGTAATAGCTAGTGGTTTAGACATGCTCTTAAACTCCTTTTTAATCCTATCTTTCGGCTACTTCGCGACAGAGGCGCGATGTTTATGAATCGCCGCCGAAATCGCCGCCACTACTTGTGGACTAACAGCTGAAGAGGTTGATTGAACGTTGGTGCGTGTTTTTGGTGCTGCGATCGGCTCAGGTACTTCTTCTGGTACCAATCTCGACAAAAGCCGAACGAGATAAACTAGAATGGTGAGGAAAATAAATACGACCGCCATCCCTGTTAGCATCAGGGTGGCCGCATCTACTAGCAGGCTTCCTATATTCGTCATGTTGCTTCCTTTCTTTGTCATCCTGACAATGCGCAGGACTCTAATAGCGTCAAATCCCGACCAATGGATTATCTCGATTGGTTAAATTTTGTCAATTTTGTTTAAGGAAGCTTTTAATTAATCTTTAATATTGATTATTTATTCACTACCTAGATCACAATTCGAGAGAAAATCATCGTTGAACATAAGAATGTTTAACTTATAACCACACTAAATTAAAGTGATTATAAAAACTGCGATTGGTATTTCAAAAAATCAATCTAAATGAAGGAAGAAAATAAAATAAAAACAGAAACCTATGTCAATTTAACCAAATTAAAACAACTGGTTTACAATTTATTTCTTAAGTAATCACACCAAAAGTAAAATGCGAATAAGATGATACGAGCAAAGGTTTGCCCCTCGGGTTGTGAAACTAGCCGCTCTTGAATGAGCTTATGATTATTTACGCATTCTTTTTTGAGTACTTATTGTGCGGTTAACCCCCCGTTCATCCGCACTATCTTGATAGCATCATGACGGCAATGTACATCCAGTTTCTTGTACAACTTATAGATATGGCTTTTCACCGTACTCTCTGACAAAAACAACTGTGAAGCGATCTGCTGGTTTGATATTCCATAAGCCAGCAACTCTAAAATTTGCCTCTCACGACTGGTTAGCGAATCATGTTGGCATTCCATCGAAACATTCGAGTGTCTGTAGTTGTTGATTAACGTTTCTAAATACACCCTTGGTAACCACAATCCTCCTTGAAATATATATTCCACACTCTCACTTATGTGGGACACAGAAGCACTTTGTAGCAAAATGCCTTTAAGTAGCTTCCATCGCAACAATTCATTTTCAACGCTCTCGCTTGGCACGTTGTGAATCATTAGCGGCCAACCGAATAAATCGAAATCCGGGAGCAAACCTCTGGATTCAAGTCGCCTCATAAAGTCATAGTCAATAAACACAAGATCGATGCTCATGGTATGACTACGAAAGACGGCCTCTTCTGGTAAACACGTTCTGACTTTTACATCAGGTGCGATTGATAATTGCCCCTCTATTAAACTGGTTTGAAGATTATTCTCCGCTAGAAGGAGAAGATGTTTGGTTCCCATAGTATCCACCACTGTTTGCTGACACCTTTACTACCTACCTCCATGTGCCAGTGTTTTCTGATCACCACATTGATGATCAATAAAATTATCAATAGAGAAAATATAGCAGTTCAGGCTGACTTTACGGGCACACCTACGACATAAAATAACCAAAAGGATTGAGCATTTTTAAATGTAGAGTCGACACCTTTCCACCCAACCTAATTTAACTGCTTGTTCTTACTGACACCTTCAATTCAGGGGTCTAAACATCGACTTAACCGCTGGGATTTTAGGCTGAGTCATCTGATGAGAAAAAACCTACTTTTTCAGCCTTATTAGTCAGATATTTTCATACTTGAAGCACCCTAATGAGAGCTATTCTCACTAAGTTGATGATAAAAATTAGCTTTTATCAGTAAGCCAACCAGCTTCTATTCTTCATTTAACTCACTACTGATAGTTTTCTCATTCATAAGAAACGCCCCCAAAAACCCTTACCTATAATTCTCTCGCTTCCGCAGTTAAGGAGGCAGCAAGAAGTTTACGTGCAGTCATTTTTAATTAGGAAATATCAGGAAATGGAGTAATCAACATGACTCTTAACAAAACAGGGCTTGCTATCGCAATGTCAGCGATTCTTTTTAGTGGTTCAGTATTAGCTGCTAACGGTATTGATGATGGCGATGACAATAAGCAATGGACGAACAGCGCAAACACGGCAACACAAACCACTACACAAACGAACAGCAGCACAAATGACGCCAGCAGTGCTGATGCAAATACAAATCGTAGTTACAACAACAACAGTACGAATAATGCGAACGACAGTTCTGATTCAAGCATGAACACCACGCGTAGTAACAACGACAACAGTGATAACAGCGACAGTAGCAATGCAAGTACCAACGGTAGCTACAATAACAGTAGTACCAATAATGCGAATGACAATTCAGATTCAAGCATGAACACCACGCGTAGTAACAACGACAACAGTGACCACAACGCGAGCACCAACCAAAGCAATAATGACAACAGCAGTAGCTATGCGAACGATAACTCCAACTCAAGTACGAATGGCAGTTACAACGACAACAGCGATAACCGTGACCAAGCAGACTACCGAGATCAATCAGATAACCGTGACCAAAGCGATAGCAGCGACAACAGCAGTAGTTACGCAAACGACAACTCTGATTCCAGCATGAACACTACACGTAGTAATAACGACAATAGTGATTCAAGCACAACCACTCGTCGTAGTAACAACGATAACAGTGATTCAAGCGTTAATGACAGCAACAACGACAATAGTGACAACCGTAGTTACGCTGACAATAACTCGGACAATCGTGATCAAAGTGATAATCGTGATCAAAGCGATAACCGAAGCTACGCGAACGACAACAGCGATAGCAGCACAAACGATAGCTACAACGACAACAGTGACTCAAGCACAACCAACACGGACAGCTTCAACCAAATCAACATGGATACAGATATGGTCGTAGCAAACTCAGAAGTGATGGGGCAAGTTCACTCAGCATCGGTCACTTACGATGCAGGAGAGAAAGACGCAAAAGTGAAAGTTGAAAACGTGAATAACCTTGGCGGTTTAGATAGTGCTGCGGGTATTACAACTGTGGCACAAAATGCCGGAGCGAACTCACTGATTCAACAATCTGTTGCTACCAATGCCAGTGTGTTTACCGGTGGTGAGTAAAGGAAGCTAGGAGAAAGCGATGCGTTTGGCACTGTGTACCTTGGGTATGATAGTTGCTTTTTCCGCACACGCAGAAGACATAACGTTATCTGATGAAAGTGTCAGTCTAGAAACAATGAATGAAGCACGAGGTGGCCAGAATGTTGAGCTAGACCTTGTTTATGCAGAATCAGATGTAGATGGCATTTCTTCAGATAACGTAGCGACCAATACCGTGAGCGGAAACAACATACTCTCACCAGGAGCGTTCGCAGACAGTTCAGGGATATCGAGCGTGATTCAGAATACTGGTAACAACGTTCTAATCCAGAACTCAACCGTCGTTAACCTGACACTCAAGTAAATATTGATATGAAAGTTTGGCAAAACTTACCTTGGCTGTTGCTGGCTCTGTCAGCTTCAGCCAATTCATTGGAGTTTCTCCCTCATCGGGGACATTTTTCTGTGCCTGTTAAAAGCTACAAAGAAATCGTATTTGGTGATGTATTTCGTCAACAGTATGATTTCAGTTGTGGTTCAGCAGCACTGGCCTCTCTATTGACCTATCACTATAAAACCCCTTCGTCAGAACAAGATATTTTTAAAAGCATGTACGACAAGGGAGATAAAAAGAAGATCAAAGAGAAAGGCTTTTCACTACTAGACATGAAAGTTTACCTCGATTCCATTGGACTTAACTCAGACGGCTTTCAAGTAGGATTAGAAAAGATTCGCAATGTAGGGGTCCCAGGGATCACACTCGTCAATTTTGATGGTTACATGCACTTCGTGGTGATCAGAGGAATGAACGCAGACTCCGTGATCTTAGGCGATCCCTCTCGGGGCACCATGATCATGAAATACGAAGAGTTCCAGAAATACTATCAAGGGATTGTGCTTCTAATCCGTAACGAAGCTGAAGTTGGTCGATCTGGTTTTATTACTGACGATAAGTTTGCTATTTATCATTCCTCTCCCCTAGAAAGCGGTGTGCAAAGAGATTCTCTCGGTGTGTTTAGCATTACGCTCCCCGTCGCTGGAGAGAACTAGATGAGGTGTGGTTATGAGGCTATCTAAGTGGATTCTGACATGCGGTGTTTTGACTTCGACACTTTCTCTAGCGAATGAAGTGGATCTAACGGGGTTAACCCCACTTCCACCGAATTCGTTATCCGAACTTCGTGGTGGCTTTCAAGTCACTGACGATTACATCATCAACATCGGATTAAGTATTACCACCACAATCAATGGACAAGATATCCTAAATACCACCATTGCCAATTTAGTTATTGAGAATGGCCACCTTACCAATATTAGCGGCAGCAATAGCTCAGATGGTCTAGGTAACCCTCTCGATCAAGGCATCGTCAACATCATTCAATTTGGCGAAGGCAACTTTATAAGTGATAACCGCGCAAACTCACCAGATGTGACGAACCCGAATCAACCAAATATCATTAGCTCAGAGTTCATCAATTCCAGCATCATCAACATCATTCAAAACACCACAGATAACAGTGTGATTGGTTTAAATACACTGGTCGACATCGATGCGCAAGTGAGTGGCGTAATGCAACAAATTCGTGCAAACCAGCAACTAGAAGACGCACTGTTGAATCACCTCCAATAATTTCCAACAAGAAGCGCTTGTACAAAAAAGGGCTGTCATCACAACAACCCTTAGATTCCTCTGTATTCACCTACTACAGATTAAATGGCACACGAATCGTTAATTGAAAATCTGGGGTATCTTCGGTTAATCCAGCTTGCGCACTTACGTTGAGCGATGCTCTAGGGCTAAAGGCATAATTAACACCGAACGTCAGTGCATCCAATTGAAGTAACTTCGCGTCATCAGCCGAGCTGCCGTTCACTTTACTTTTCAAAATCGTTTTGTGGCTTAACCCTAACGAAAAAGACAAGTCTGGATTGACGGCAAAGCCCATCCCTCCCGCTAACGCAATGGTATCACCAAGATCAACGTCTGCTTTGGTATCTCCAACAGTAACATTCTCTTCCAAGTTATAGATGTAGCTCAGGCTTGCATACAGCACCGCTGGGTCTGTTGGGTAGATCATTGAAATGTTGGGTTCAAAACTCCAAAAACCAGATCCCGTCGGCACATCACTAAAGGAATTACTGCCTTCGTCTATAGAAACATCGTAAGGCGAACGCCCAGTATCGGATTTGACTCTTAAACCACCGACCCAATAAGGTGCACTATCAAAATTAAACTGGTGGCGAATCGCAAGCTCAACATCTCCCATCCCGCCACCATCGATTGTTGTATTGACCACGTCAGCATTCGAACCGTCCTGAATAGGGCGCGTTGCAATCTGGTCGTTTCGATAAACGTAGGGCAGCCGAACCTCCAATTCCGTAGCGTTGGTCAAACCATAGCGAGCGGTTAAGCCAACCGTAACTGTAGTTCTATCAGCATCACTGACCTCAATTCGTCCCACGATCAATGTTGGTAACACGGTATAACCAACCACAGAGACTTTATTTGAAGAGTTTTGCGTGTAGCTGAGTGATGTGTCGAATGACCACTGTCCTCGCGGCGTGAGCACTCCTGGGCGGTCTATAACATCACTGACGGTCTGAGCCCGTTGAGGAATATCATCGCCTTCCGAGCTATTTGCGGTTTGAGCTACACATACCAACCCAAGAGTGCAGCCAATCAGAGTCTTCCCTAACATCGAGTAATCCTTTCTTGTGGCGGTTATAAACGATTAGGTTAGATCTGAAGGTTTAGCAATGAGTTGATGGCAAGAAGTCGCACAATCTTAAAACAGAAACGCTGGAATGACTGAGGACAGTATCGATAAGAAGGGGGCCAGTTCTCAGATACAAAAAAGCCCCGCATAAGCGAGGCTTTTTCTAAAGAGTGGCGCGTCCTGGAGGATTCGAACCTCCGACCGCCTGGTTCGTAGCCAGGTACTCTATCCAGCTGAGCTAAGGACGCACGGTTTTTGATATCAGTATTCCCAATATCAGGAGTTCATTAAGAAACCCTAAAGAGTGGCGCGTCCTGGAGGATTCGAACCTCCGACCGCCTGGTTCGTAGCCAGGTACTCTATCCAGCTGAGCTAAGGACGCGCAGTTTTCGATATCAGTATTCCCAATATCAGGAGTTCACTAAGGAAACCCTAAAGAGTGGCGCG